>NBLI01000055.1 GCA_002084535.1 Candidatus Zhuqueibacterota bacterium 4572_119 | reverse complement strand
CAGAATCAACTCTTTTCGCAAGATGTGTCTTTCGACTGCCTGACATTGGGTCAGGGTCTTTCACAGAGCACTGTAACCAGTATTGTTCAGGATGACGAAGGGTATATGTGGTTTGGAACAATCGACGGATTAAACAGATATTGTGGATATGGTTTTAAAGTGTTTAAAAACAATCCAAATGATTCGACGTCAATCGAAGATAATATTATTATGTCCCTGTGCAAAGGCAGGGATGGTACTATTTGGGCTGGCACGCTTTCCAGAGGTTTAAGTAAATTTGATCATAAAACTGGTAAGTTTTTCAACTTCCCGATTAATTCAAGACAATACAATTCAGAAATTCGAGAAAGAGTTATCGCCAACCTACCCTTTACTTTTTCATATTTAAATTATTATTCAATCAAAGCAGTGTTTGAAGATAGTAATGAAAATTTGTGGGTTGGAACTTTTGGAGGTGGGCTTTACCAGTTTAATAAAGAAAAAAAAGAATTTGTTCATTATCCTTATGATAATGGAGATACGACCGGAATAGCTCATAATATTATGTCCATTTGCGAAACCGTTAGGGGCAAGGAAAGCATTCTGTGGTTGGGCACCTACGGCGGGGGATTAATAAAATATGAACAAAAAAATGGATTTCAGTATTATACAACAATTAATGGACTAAGCGATAACAGGATAGTTTCTGTTTACCCTGACTCGATTTCTGGTAAGCAAGTTTTATGGATTGCTACAATGGGCGGTGGGTTAAATCTCTTTGACATAAAAAGCGAAACATTTATCCAGTATAGGAATGATCCGAAAAATTTAAAGAGTATTAGTTCAGATTTTATATTTTCCGTTTTAAGGGATAACACCGGGGATTTATGGGTGGGTACATTTGATGCCGGATTGAACAGGTTAAAAAAGAATAATGGAGATTTTGATCGTTTTTTACATGATTCAAAAAATGTAAACAGTCTGGGTAGCAATGAAGTGCTTTCACTGTTTGAAGACAGATCGGGTGTCATCTGGATTGGAACGAATTTTGGATTCGGTATCAATAGTTTTAGCCGGGGTAAAAATTTATTCAATCATTTCCATCACGACCCCAACAAATCCAATAGTCTGATTGAAAATGTCGTCTTTTCAATCTGCGAAGACAAAAGCGGTACATTATGGGTGGGGACATTTCAGTCTGGCTTAAATAAAATAAACTGCGTTTCTGAGGAATTTACAAATTACCGGTTCAATGCTGAAAATCCCAACAGCATTTCAGATAACCATATACGATCAATTTATGAAGACAGTAGAGGAAGACTCTGGCTGGGTACCTTCGGTGGGGGATTAAATTATTTTAACAGGAAGGAAAACAAGTTTGAACATTTTATGAATGAGCCCGGAAACCCAAACAGCATCAGCGGGAACCAGGTGCGCTCCATTTATGAAGATGAACTGGGAAACCTCTGGCTGGCAATATTTGGCGGCGGTTTGGAAAAATTTAATCCGGAAGAAAGAAAGTTTACCCATTTTCGGCATTTACCAGGTGATTCAACGAGCATTGGTGACGACCGGGCGTACTTTGTTACTGGTGACAGAAACGGTTCTCTTTGGATAGGAACCTTTGGTGGCGGAATCAGTCATCTTGATATAAAAACAGGACTGTTCTCCAATTTCAGCAAAGATCCCAATAACAAGAACAGCTTATGTGATAATCGAATTTTAGCAATTCATATCGATGAGCAGAATAAAAATTTAATCTGGCTGGGCAGTTTTGGGGCAGGATTTGACAAGTTCGATTTTAAAAATCGTTCGTTCAAAAATTATTCACTGGAAAACGGGCTTCCCAATAATGTGGTTTATGGAATTTTACCTGATGAAAAAGGAAACCTATGGTTAAGCACCAACAAAGGGCTTTCCAAATTTAATCCTGAAACGGAAATCTTTGTTAATTATGATATAACCGATGGTTTACAGAGCAATGAATTTAACGCGGGTGCTTTTTGTAAAAGCAGCCGAACCGGTGAGATGTTTTTTGGTGGTGTAAACGGATTTAACAGTTTTTTTCCGCGCGATATAATCGTGAATGAGGTGGTGCCAAATATTGTTCTAACCTCTTTTAAAATATTTGATAAGGAAATGACGGACAGTATCGGTTCATTATATAGCGGGAAAGAGATCAAATTAAAACCAAATGATAATTTTTTCTCTTTTGAATTTTCAGTGCTGGATTTTAAAAATACAGGGAAAAACCAGTTTGCCTACAAAATGCACGGATTGGACGATGATTGGATCTATTGTGGAAACAGGAACTATGTCAACTTTACAAATTTAGATCCGGGCGAATATATTTTTCAGGTCAAAGGCGCGAATAGCGACGGCGTTTGGAATGAAAGTGGAACTTTTATTAAGCTGAAATTAAAACCGTATTATTATCAAACCTGGTGGTGGTATCCGGGTATTATCGGGCTTTTAATGATTTTTATTATTTTGAACATTTATTATCGTTTACGTATCAAACTGAAACGCTCACTGCAAATGGAGAGAATCCGCAGCCAGGAAAATGAAAAAGTGAGAAAAGATATCGCTGCTGATTTTCATGATGAATTGGGACAAAAATTAACTCGCATTTCTTTATTAAGCGAAATTGTTAAAAGAGAGCTAAAAACAATTTCTCCGAAAGGCATTGAATATGTTGAGCGAATTGGAAAGGTTGCCAATGAATTGTCCAATAGTACCAGGGATTTCATCTGGTCGCTTGATCCGGGAAAAAATTCATTGTATGATATTGGAATTTATCTCAAGGATTTTGGGGATGATATGTTCGATAAATCAGGAATCGATTTTCGTGTCAAAGGCATTTCCAAAAAACTGGCGGATAAAATTTTGTTCGTTGGAGCAAAACGTCACCTGATCTTGATTTTTAAAGAAGCGATGCACAACGCGCTGAAACATTCAAAAGCCAGAAACGCGACATTTGAAATCCGGGTAGAAAATACCAATATTATTATGTCTTTAATCGATGACGGCATCGGTTTCTCGGGAGGGAAAAGGACGTCCGGGCACGGGTTGAAAAATATGAAAACACGATCCGACAAACTGAAGGGAAATCTTGTCATCAAATCAAATGAAAAAGAAGGAACAAAGGTTGTCTTTATTGGAGAAATAACCCAAATGGGTGATTGATAACCAACTATTTTTTATCTATATTGACACTTGTAAAGGAAAAAGTGATGTTCCAATTGAACAAAGAGAAGGAAGAAAACATGCTAAATGTGTCAATAGTTGAGGATGATGATGAGATACGCGAAAGTCTGGCAATATTGATCAACGGCACTGCGGGCTTTTCATGTATTCATACTTTTTGCGACTGTGAGACTGCCATACCACGGATTTTGGAGGATCCGCCGGATGTAATTTTGATGGATATCGGCTTGCCGGGAATGTCCGGAATAGATGGTATCCGTATTCTCAAAGAAAAAATGGCGGAAATTGATATACTAATGCTGACAGTACATGGGGATAGCAAATCGGTATTTGAAGCATTGTGTGCCGGCAAGAGTTACCGCATGATCGCTGAAACACTTTTTATCAGCGAAGAAACAGTGCGCAGGCATATTAAAAATATTTATAAAAAATTGGAGGTTGGTTCCAAATCAGAGGCAGTGGCAAAAGCATTGAAAGAAAAACTGGTGCGGTCCTGATTCTTCACCGGACATTCATTTGCGGATTTGAGTTTATAAAATTGAATTCAAGCTACCGGTTCAACCGCTCCATCATCGAATAAAGTTTACGCCTCGTAATCCCTAATAATTTTGCCGCTTTACTTTTATTCCCACCGGCTTTCTTTAACGCGTTATTGATTAAATCCATTTCCACCTGGTCGATGGAGAGCCCTTCATCCGGAATATCCATGGAAAGAGTTGCGTTAGATTCTGACATGCCCAATACCTGTGGTGGCAGCAAATCAGTTGTGACCTGATCATCTCCCGCTAAAATGATCATTCTTTCGATGATGTTTTCCAGTTCACGAATATTTCCGGGCCAATCATAGTTCATTAGCAAGGTAACAGCTTTTGGCTCGATTTTATTTTCCGGCTGGTCATGTTTTTTCAAGAAGTGGGAAATCAAATCAGGGATGTCTTCCCGCCGATCCCGGAGTGGAGGCAGTTGGATTGGAAAAACATTGAGCCGGTAATAGAGGTCTTCCCTGAAGGTTTCGTTTTTCATCATCTCTTCAAGATCGCGGTTAGTCGCGGCGATGGTGCGGACATCAACTTCGATGTTCTGTTCACCACCGACACGCATGATTTCTTTGTTTTGCAAAACCCGCAAAAGTTTCACCTGCGTTGCCGGTGAAATATCACCTACTTCATCTAAAAAAATTGTCCCGTTGTTAGCCAGTTCAAACCGCCCTAATTTTTGTTTTTCAGCACCGGTAAATGAACCTTTTTCATGTCCGAACAATTCGCTTTCTAAAAGGGTTTCAGTGAGCGCGGCGCAGTTCACACCGATAAAGGGTCCGTTGCCTCTGGGACTGATTTGATGAAGCGCCTGGGCAATCAGTTCTTTTCCTGTCCCGCTTTCGCCGCGGATCAGTACCGTGGCATCCCGAGGCGCGACTTTTTCGACCATTTGATATATCTTCTGCATGGATTCGCTTTGACCGATAATATTATCTAATGAAAATTTATCTTTTAATTGAATTTTGAGATTTATATTTTCTGAAGAGAGTTCCTTCTTTTCCAATATTTGTTTGACTTTTTGTTTTAATTCGATCATATCGAATGGTTTGATAAGATAATCATACGCGCCTTTACGCATAGCATCAACAGCGGTTTGCGCGGTTGCATACGCGGTTATTAAAATCACCTCGGTTGCCGGTGATTTTTTCTTCACTTCTTCCAGCACACCAATTCCATCTTTTCCAGGCATTTTAAGGTCAGTAATCACAATGTCAAATTCATTTTTTGAAAATTTTTCCAATCCTCTGCTGCCGTCATAAGCCATTTCCACGTCATGCTTATCAAGCTCAAGCGCGGCTTTGATGACATGACACATTCGTTTTTCATTGTCAATGATTAAAATGTTACCGGTCATAGTAATACCTCATTTTATCAATAAATAAAAATTAAAAGTCGTTCCTTTTTGGGGAGCTGATTCCGCATCGATCCAGCCGCCATGCTTTTCGATGATCTGTTTGCAAATGGCTAAACCCAGACCGCTGCCTTTTGATTTTGTCGAGTAAAACGGCTCAAATATCTGGGAAATATCGCCATCGATACCGGGTCCGTTATCAGCGATTGAAACCCGGCCATATTTTTTACCCTTCACAGTTTTTCGACCAATTTGAATGATAATTTCACCTTTGCTTTCAAAGGCTTGCTGCGCGTTTATGAGCAGATTAAAAAGCACCTGCTGAATCGCGTTTTCATCAAAGTTAAAAGGCTCTAACGCGGCAGTTGAAATGATTTTTATGGTTATTTTTTTTTCATGATCTTCCCGCTCGATTGCAGCCACAGCTTTTTCGATAACTTGTAGTAGATTGGAAGATTTTAAGTTCAATTTCGGTTCGCGGGAAAAGGATAGAAAATTATTGATTAGCAGGTTTAACCGCTGCACTTCAGCGGAGATATAATCAAACAATTCTTCGGATTCGCTTTCTGCCGCGTATTTTTCTTTGAGAACATCGGAAGTTCCTTTGATAATTCCCAGCGGATTTCGTATCTCGTGAGCCATTGAAGCTGCCATCCTGCCCATGGCTGCTAATTTCGCGGATTGCTGCATCGAGTCATGGGTGCGAATCAGTAGCGTAATCATCCAGGAAATGAAAAAAGTAAATATGAAAATCAGTCCCAAACTTACAACACCACCAACAATCAGCCCTTGTTTGAACCGCTCCAACAACTCAAAAAAATCCGCGCTGGCTTCCAGCACAAGCAACGCGGAAACTTCATAAAAATCATTTTTTAAAGGTACAAAAATAGTTTTAAATTTATTCCCTTCCAGGAAATGGATCGGGGAAGATGTTGTTGTACCGGACCAGGCTTGTTCAATGGCGCTGCTGTCCTGATCGAGATAAGTCAGGATTTGCCCTTCCGGGAATTTATTTTGACCATCGATTAAAATGACATTATTGGGATCTATAATAAAAGCAGATTGTAATTCATGATAATAAATTAAATCGGTCAATTCTGATTTAAGCAGAAGAATGGAAACTCTCCCACCTTCACCTGATGTTAAATCCTCCAGAAAGTCAGATTCAATTTTGCTGGCAGTTAAAACAGCAATTGAATTGAGGCGTTTTTCCAATTCGCGTTCCAAATAGTCGTCTAATTGATTGAAAAACAGCCAACTGGAAAGGTTAAACGCCAGGAGCATAAGTACGGTAAAAATAACCAGTGAGCGGGCATAAAATTTTCTCTTATGCAGCAATTGTACTTCTGATTTGGAGGTTTTTGCCATTAGCTGTCTTCTCCGAAGATTTCCATCCACTCTTTTAACTCTGATTCCGAAATTGGCCGTTCGTATTTTTTATCCATTTCATCCTGTACTGGATGCTTTATCGCCTGATTGTAAAAATCCAATGGATTTAAAGCTGCCGTACCAATTTTTTTAGCGAAATTAATCAATTCATTGTCAGCAGAAACAAGGATGGCAGATTTTTTATTATTGTCCGCCTTGATTAATCTCATGATCAGTGGGTCGGCTTTTTCCGGGGAATTGGAGAAAATAACTTTCAAACGTTTTGAGGATAGCGTGCGGTTATCTACATATCCCACATCAGCACCGTCAAAAATCAGGGTGACGCGCGCATTGCGTTGGGACAGATAACCGCGAATGAAGGACATTAACATATTCCGCGATTGTTCCAGGCTATGTCCGATGGCTTTTTTAAACCTTGGTACCTGATGAATCAAATTGTAGCCATCAATAAAATAGTGCGGATTCATGAATAATTCCTATTTGCTTTTTAAATCAAAAACCGGATCCCAATCTGTCGGGACAGGATTCTTAATATTAAATTTGCAGCGTCGCGAGAATTCATTTGACGGTTCATCTGCCGGATAAATTGTAAGCGCTTTTTGGAAGAATTCCAGCGCCAAATTAAAATCCTTCTTGCGATAGCTCTCCAGTCCTCTCAAATAATATTCCAGGTAGGCTTTCTGAACATTGCCCAGTACTTCATTTTTATTGCCGATGATCTCATAAATACGAACAGGTTTTGACTTTCCTTTAACCCTGATGTGATCAAGTTCCCGGCACCAAAAGTTTTTGGTTGTGAGACGGAAAGTTGATTCGCTGATAATAATATTCGTGCCATATATTTTGTTAGCGCCCTCCAGCCTTGAGGCTAAATTAACACTATCTCCGATAGCGGTGTAGTCGAACCTGTTTGCTCCGCCGATATTGCCGGCAATCATGGGTCCTGAATTGATTCCTATTCTCGTTTCAAACAAAGGTTTCCCCTGCTTTTTCCACTTATTGCGCAACTGGATCAATCGATTCTGAATTTCCAAAGCCGCGTAGCAAGCGCGCAGTCCGTGGTCGCGTTGCTCTATGGGAATACCAAAAAAAGCGACGATGGCGTCTCCTTCGTACTTATCAATGTAACCTTCATATTTTAAAATGACTTCACTGAGCGCGGAAAGGTACTCATTCAAGTAAGTAACTAATTGTTCCGGTTCCAGTTTTTCGGAAAAGGTGGTGAAATTTTTAATATCAGAAAAAAACGCGGTGGCGATTTTTCGTTCGCCTCCCAGTTCCAGCAGTTTGGGATTTTTTAAAAGTTCATTTACAACCGTGGGAGAAAGGTAGTTTTGGAACATGCCTTTAATGCGCTTTTTATCTTTCAGTTCGGTGAAATATTTATAACCGAGAACAGCCACCTGGCTCAGCATAATGCCTAAAAACGGTCTGACATTTTCGATCCAGATACTGTTCTGCACAAAGGCGTAAAAAGTACTGTAAATAAATCCGGCTGCTACTGTGAATAAAATCGGCACGCTGAATTTCATGGGGAAAAACGCCGAGGTAATCCCAACAATTAAACACAAAAGCAGCAGCATGAAATTGCTGGTAAGTTTTGACTTTTGGTGAACAAAATCGTGATTTAAAATATTATGCAAAATATTAGCGTGAATCTCTACCCCGGGGAATGCTTCCTGAAACGGGACAGGTCGAATATCTTCCAGTCCCGGGGCGGACGCGCCAACGAGTACGATTTTTCCCTTAAAAAAGTCTTTGGGAATTCGTTTCATATATACATCGTAAAATGAAACATAGCGGAAGGTCTGAAATGTACCGGTGTAGTTGATAAGCATTTGCCCTTGCTGGTCAATGGGAATGTCAAAAAATGTCTCCTCATTTTCTTTTTGCAGTGTGAGTCTGACAGATTTTCCAGGTTCAATTTTAATATGTTCGGATTCGATGTTAAAAAGGTGAAAGACCATAGCCATTGCCAGCGATGGATAAAGACGCCCGGCGAAATTCATGAATAGCGGCATTTTTCTAATGACGCTGTCATTATCCGGTTGATAATTCGCGAATCCCAATCTGGCAGAAACATTGTACAATTCAGTGAACTTGCCATCAAATCGTTCTGCTTCGGGGAAATGGTCCAGGATTGGTTGGGAAAAGTTATAGGAAAATTTTTCCGTGTTCAAGCCTTCCGGGGCGAAATTCATTTTGTACAGAAACGCGTCCGGTTCCGCCCTGGAAAATGATAAAGCGTGGATGATGGATTCCGATAATCTGGTGGCTGTAACAAGAAGTGTATCAGCGACCCGGTCGATGTCCTCTTCCATGAAAAGAATGTCAAACCCAATAGCCATGGCTTCGCTTTCAGCTAAATATACCATAATGTCCGCGTAATAATCACGGGGCCATTGCTGAAACCTTCCCAGTTTGTTGAGACTTCGATTGTCAATGTCAACAATAACGATTTCTTCAATTTTATCACCGCTACGAGCTTCTTCCAGTTTGTTGATTTTATGGGAATATCGCTGGTCTAAAGTCTGGTATTCGAAATTGTCAAAAACAGTCGGGAAGAGTACTTCAGTAAACAGAAAAATCAATAAGGCAGAAATTAATCCAAGAGAAGTACCAATGAGCAATCGATTAATAATATTTTCCGGCATGTTTTCTTACCTTTTAAATGAGCACTGGTTTTTTGAAATCTCCATTATAAGCGCAAGCCACCTGCCCATCCAATTCAATCGCGGTAATTGGCGTATCAAAATTTACTCTGAGCAATCCACCTGGCGCGTGAACCTTAATCGGCAGCTTGAGACCTTTCTGCCGGTTTGCCAGGATCGCAGATGAAATGGTTCCGGTTCCGCAGGCAAGCGTCTCCTCCTCAACTCCGCGTTCATAAGTGCGGATTTTGATTGTACTATCATCAATGATTTGCACAAAGTTGGTATTTGTACCCCACGGTTGAAATGTTTTATGATGCCGGTATTTTCTACCTATATTATCAACGTCAACATTCTTTATATCAGGAACAAATAAAACGTAATGGGGGACACCCACGTTCAGGTAACCGCCTTCTTCAAATTCAGGTTCTTCCACAGCTCCAGGGTATTCTTTGATTTCAACCGGCGGGGGCATAAAAAGTTTTACCCAGCTTTTTTTTACAACAGCGCGATATTGAACACCAAGAACATCAAAGCTCAATTTTGCTGGAGCGATTCCATGGGTAGCAGCATAAAAAGACGCGGCGCGCGCGCCATTGCCGCACATTTCTCCAATGTGTCCATCGGAATTGAAATAGCGCAAGGAAAAATCAAATTTATCACTGTTTTCAATTAATAAAATGCCATCAGCGCCAACTGAAATCCGTCTCTGACAAATACGCTGGAAAAATGAGTGTTCCTTCCCGCTGAATTTCCCATCGCGGTTATCAAATAGAATGAAATCATTTCCTGTGGCGCTGAGTTTAGTGAATTTTATCATTTATTCCCTTGAACATTTCCATCGATTAAAAATAATTAGTGCTTGAACGAAAACTACGTGCCAGGCACTTTAAAAACAATGTGAGTTGTGTTGCAAAAAGTTGTAGTTTTTTATTAATGAGTCAACTCTAAAAAGGTAAAAATTAGGTATTTTCCAATCAAAACAAAAACTGTTTATATTGAAGTTATAACACCATAATTTATGAAAAACATTAAAATACCTGGTTTTTAGAATGGACTCATTAATTCATTCATAAAGGGTGCCATTTGTTAGAAGTGCCTGGCACGTTTCTTAGCAAATTATTAGATTTTGTTCAGACATTAATTAATTCGCTAAATCCAATCCTCAACTTTTTCACGCTCCCTGATTACTTCAACTTTATCGCCATCAACCCATATTTCAGCGGGACGCGGTCGAGTGTTGTAATTGGATGCTAATGAATAGCCATAGGCGCCTGCTGTCATCACTGCAAGGTAATCTCCTCTTTTTACCTGTGGCAAGTTTCGTCCTTTAGCTAAGAAATCACCGGTTTCACAAATGGGTCCCACAACGTCAGCTTTTTCCAGCTTGCCATCTGTATATGTTAAAGGAACGATTTGATGATAAGCTTCATACAAACTCGGTCGAATCAAATCGTTCATGCCACCGTCCACAACGATAAATTTCGTGTCGCGCGAATACTTAATGTAATTAGTCTGAGTGATCAAAGCGCCGGCTTCTCCAACAATGGAACGACCCGGCTCAAATATAATTTCACAATTCAGCGGTTTTAAAACTTCAATTACCCTGGCTGCTAATTCGGCAGGAGCGGGCACTTCTTTTCTTTCTTCAGCGTATTCTTCGATAACATCCGGGTAATGAACGCCAAGTCCACCGCCAATGTCAACGTGTTGAATTTCAATTCCAGCTTCTCTGAGTTTGGTTACAAAATCAAATAACTTTTTCGCGCTGGCGTTAAAATAATCAAGATTTAAAATTTGTGATCCGATGTGACTGTGGACGCCAACAATCTCAATTCCGTCCATTTCTTTAGCCCTTAAAAAGACTTCATAAGCAGTATTAATATCTATTCCAAATTTATTAATTGATTTCCCAGTGGAAATATAAGGGTGTCCGTGAACATCAATATCCGGATTAATACGAATCGCCAGAGGAGCTTTTTTGCCCATTTTTTGAGCGACTTCATTGAGCACATCAAGCTCTGGTTCGGATTCCACGTTAAACGCCAGTATGCCGCTTTCAATGGCAAATTTCATTTCATCATCGGTTTTGCCGACACTGGCGTACACAATTTTGTTAGCCGGGATTCCCGCTTTAAGCGCTAAATACAATTCTCCACCGGAAACGACATCACCACCGCCTCCAATGGACGCGATTAATTTTAAAAATTCCATGTTTGAATTTGCTTTCATCGCGTAACAAATCGTGTGGTCCACTGAAGAGAATGCCTCGTCGGTTGCTTTAAATTTATCAATAATCGTGTTTTTGCTGTAAACATATAATGGGGTTCCATATTTTTCAGCAAGGTCTTTAATTTTTACATCTTCACAATACAATTCATTGTTTTGATACTTGAAGCTGTCCATGATTTCCTCGTTTAGTTTTTATATTGATTTATTTGATTTTGAGATTTTAATATAATATCATTGCCATCCGAAGACCATTTCGACCGCACTTTAATGGAATCGGAATAAAAGACAAACCGCTCTGACGGAACATAAGGCTGAACTTTTCCATAACTATAAACACCATTACTATCCGCGTCCCGGAATGCATAGATAGTGTAAATGCCTGGAAAAATTTTATCAAAAAGATAGCTGCCTGGTTTGTCGATGATTCTGGCATATTTATTCTGATTACTGGCGGCATAAAGGAAAATTTTTCCAATACCGTTTGTATCTTCATCTGCAATGTTACCGCTGATAGAAGTGAGCGTATCCTCTGATAAAGTTTCAAAATAGATTGATAAAATGGAGTCTTTTAGGCTATTGCCAAAGCTGTCTTTAATTGAATCAACGGGAATCGTAATTTGATAACCGGTTTTGTAGCTTAAAATACTATCAGGGATAAACGCGACATCAGTTGGATTTTTCCACTGAAAATTTCCCGCGATAGTATCATTATTTTGATTCGTAAAAACAAAATTATTTTCAAAACTTATTTTATTCATCGCTTCTGAAAATATAACCTGAAAAGCTGAATCCGGTTTGATGTCTGATGTGCTGTCAGATAGTGATTGAAAAACAATCGAAGGCTTAATGGTGTCAGGCATGGCACTCCCATCAAAGACAATCGAGTCATAGGTGGTATCAAGCCCAAGTCCGTTTCTATCAAACAGGTTGAATACACGGATATTGTAAGGGATTTCGGATTGATCTTCTGTGATCAAGTGAACCACAGACAAATCCCGCGAATCCAAATAGCAGTTGATAATTTCCAGGAATTCACTGGAATCGCTTTCCGCTGTTATTCGGAAATAATTTTCTGGTTGATCGTTGTTGAATTTTTTAACCGCTTCGTTGAACCTAATGTCAATTTTTGATCGATCGATGGAGTAAGCGGATTTGAGAAATAGCAAGACCGTATCTTCAACCGACATTTGAAAGCAGATGTCTGATACAGATTTATTTTCAGGTGAAAGAAGGACTTCGGTACCGGCAACCCCAACCGCGTCGAGCCCCAGCGTGTATTTTCTGTCTCCGTCCCGGTCATTAATCGCGAATAACCTGTATCGTCCGGGCGCGGCATACATTAAATTGTAAACGCCCTGTTGGTTACATTGCGTATAATAATCAGCAAATACTTCCTCAGGATTTGGTTCGATATCATTTATTAGTTGGTAAGCGCAAACGAGTGTCCCCTCAGCGCCGGCAGGATCATAGACGGTGCCGGAAATCTGCCCGTCATCAATTTTTTCACCAGTGGAAAAAGCCAGTGAATAGGAATCAGCCAATTTATTATTGCGCATGTCGCTGGCTTTTGTTCCGATTGTGAGTACATAAGTCCTGTTAGTTTTCAAAGTATCGGAAAATTCAATCCGCAATTTTTTATTGCGCCATTTAAAAAAAATATCTTCAGCAGGCAGCGGCGAAATAAAAAAGGCTTCTTCAACAGTTTTGCTCGACATACGTTCGCTGAATGTGATTTCGATTTTTGTGTCTGTGGGGACATTAGTAGCGCCCGGAACGGGAGAGATGTTCACAATAACCGGCGGGGTTTTATCTTCGGGCCCACCTCGGGGCGGCATTTGTTTCGCGCAGGCGAAGACTAAAATTAAAAGTATCAATGATAATATCGATTTTATTTGGTTTTTCAAAATAAATACCTTTTTAGTAACTAAACGATTAAAGCAATGTTAAATTTAGCAAAACCATATTTTCAAAACAATGAATTAGAAAGGTGTCGGCAAAGGTATAGAAAAAAACAAACATTTGTTTTTGATTTTAATTCAAAAAAATATTTGTTAATATCCTGTGATCGGTTACCTTTTAATTAATGTTTGTGAACAATTAAGGTAAAAAGCAATTTTAGTAAAAATAAAGAAATCAATACCAAATTGCAAGAACTTTTTGAGGTTAAATCCAGTCATTTTCTTAAGAGCGCCGGAAATTAATTTATGATAATTGAGATACGACTATCAAATAGTATCAATTTTTTTAACTTTACTGTTTGATTGTGAATTTTTTGTATAAAAAAAATGGAACCAGAATATTTAAATTTTCGTTATAATTTATTCAATAACACGTTACATCTTGTTTGTTTTGCTATTATAAAAATTTACACAGATCGCGTAAAAGATGGGCATGAAAGAATTTTTTAGTCTATTTGTGAACAATATCAGGAGGAAATAATCAGATTACAAGCTGTAATTTCAATAGAATTCATTCCGCAATATTTCTTACATTATTTATTCAAAACTAAATTAATTAATTCTAAAAACCATTGAATCGTAACATTGAGGAAGGGTTATGATTGAACTAAAAGACGTATGTAAAAATTACGGTACCACCAAAGCTCTGGTTGATGTGAGTTTCTCCATCAAAAAAGGAGAAATTATCGGCTTTGTTGGTCCTAATGGCGCTGGGAAATCGACGGCGATGAAAATAATCACGACTTATACCGCGCCGACATCGGGAAGTGTTAAGGTTGGTGATTATGACGTGCTGGAAAATCCCCTTGAAGTACGCCGTATGATTGGCTATTTACCGGAAACGGTTCCGCTTTACGCCGACATGCTTGTCCGGGAATACCTTGATTTTATGGGTAAAGCACGGCACTTGAACGGGAATCTGAAACAACGTTTCGACTGGGTTGTTGAGTCGACCGGTTTGGAAAGTGTGCTTGACCGTAAAATTGGTGTGCTTTCCAAAGGTTATAAGCAAAGAACCTGCCTGGCGCAAGCGCTAATCCACGATCCTGAAGTATTGATTTTAGATGAACCAACATCGGGGCTGGATCCCATTCAGATTATTGGCATTAGGAATTTGATCCGGGACCTCGCCCATGAAAAAACGATTATTTTGAGCACTCATATTCTCCCCGAAGTCGCCACAATTGCGGATCGCATACTTGTGGTTAACGATGGACGAATTGTTGGGGACGGATCATTTGAAGAATTGCGCAAAAAAGTTACTCAGGGCAACTCATATTATATCGCGGTAAAAGCTTCTAAAAAGGATTTTCAAGCCGCGGTGAAATCAATTGCTGAAATTACAGACATTGAATTCGATACTGATGTACCCAGAGGCGTTGTTGGATGCCACGTTTACGCGGATCACAAGGTTGATCTTGCCGCAAAACTGAATGATCTTGTGCGAAAACAAAAATGGGATATTCTGGAATTTCAGAGAGAAAAAATTTCATTGGAAGATTCGTTTATTAAATTGACTCAATCGACGGCTTCAAATAGTGAATCAGCAAATCCCAAGAAGGAAACCAGGGAAGGAGGCGCCGAATGAATGATGTAAAGATTATTTTTGACAGGGAGTTTAAGGGTTATTTTTATTCTCCCATTGCTTATGTGTTTAGCGTTATTTTTATAATTCTTAATTCTGGGATGTACATGTTCCATTTTTTCTTTTTTGGCAATGCTGATATGCGCGCGTTTTTCTCACAATTGCCGCTTACATTGGGATTGATTTTTATCCCGGCAATTTCCATGAGATTGTGGTCGGAAGAAAGGAAACTTGGTACAGTGGAATTGCTGTTGACCTTGCCAATGAAAGCTGAACAAATCGTGTTAGGAAAATTTCTGGCGGGTTTTGCTTTTTATTTGGTAGCTCTGGCAGGGACGTTAGTGATCCCGATTTTATTGATTATTTTAGGTGAGCCGGATTTTGGTCCTATTGTTGGTGGATATTTTGGCGCGATTTTACTGGGCGCTTTTTTCCTGGCAGTGGGAATTTTTATTTCTGGCTTTTTCTCTGACCAGATAGTTTCCCTGATTATCACCAGCTTGTCATGCGGATTTTTAGCGTTGATCGGCTGGCAATACGTGCCTATGGTCATCGATGGCTGGATTCCCGGGTTGGGTGATTTCCTCTATAACTATGTGGGAGTAACCCGGCATTTTAATGATATTGAACGGGGAGTGGTCGATATTAAAAGTATAATTTATTTTCTGTCATTTACAGGTTTATTCCTCTATCTGAACGCGAAATCACTGGAAAGGAGGAAGTATTAATATGAAAGATTTGAAAAAACAATTTATCACGACTTTTGTCGTTGGAGCGGTTCTGATTACCGGTATCGTTATTTTGATCAATATGATTTTTAATAATATTAACCTGGGACGCTTTGATTTGACAGCCGACCAGATTTATAAATTATCGCCATCGGTGGAAAAGATTTTTGAAAGATTGGAAGCGCCCATTGATATAACTTATTACGTTTCTTCTTCAGAAAAAATGCCCACCAAGTGGAAAAATTTGGAGCGAGATGTAATTGATAAGCTGAAAGAACTGGAGCTGGCTTCCAGAGGGAAGTTGAGCTATACAGTATTCGACCCTTCAGCCGAAGAAGAAAAAGAAGCGTTTGAAGAACAAAAACAAAAAGAGTCCGAAAAAAACAAAGATGTGCTTCAGGCGGATAACAAGCCAAAAATCACCCGAAAAAAAATTGCTGAACAATTATTTGAAAAGGGTGTCATTCCTTTTGGTGTGCAGAGCGCGGAACGAGATGAATTCGCGGTGAAACGTGTTTATTCGTCACTGGTTCTTTCTTATTTGGACAGAAAAGAAGATGTGATCCCTGAAGTTCGTCCCGAGACTTTTGGTAGTTTGGAATACGAGATAATTTCCAGAATTTATAAATTGATTTCCAACAAACGACCGAAAGTAGGATTTTTCCCGGGACAGCCGGAGCCGATTCCTCAGCAATACCGCCAATTTTACCAGCAGCAGCCGCAGGATATGTACGATGTCGCTGTTAAATTCCTTGGCGCTAATGGCTATGATGTCACCCGGACAAATATCAAAAAAGATGATCCGGTTCCTGAAGATATCGAAACCATGATTGTTATGATTGATCAACCGCTCGAAGAACGGCAAATGTATGAAATAGATAAATTGATTCATTCAGGCGTTCATGTGATTCTGGCAGCCCAGCAATATAACTATCGTATTTCCGCGTCGCGTCAAAGCCCCGGAGAATTTGAAGTGAGCGGTATGCCCAATCGGTTAAATATTAATTCGCTGGTTAAAAATTATGGGTTTGAAGTTGATGATAAAATATTTATGGATAAAAGCACAGCTTATATCCAGGTTCCGGTTTACCAGATGAGAAATTTGGGAATGCTCCAGGTACGTGAACAACGCTACGAGCCGGTTACAAAACCCGTAATTATTAAAGTGAATAACGAATACATTAACAGCAAACTTTCTATCTCCAATAAAATTTCGGAGCTGTTTTATTTATACGGGGGCAGGCTCCTTGTTCATGAGGAGATACTTAAAGAAAATAATTTGAGTTTCCGCACCCTGTTTACATCCAGTGATTATTGCTGGACACGAGAAGGAATGGGCTACGGTCCGATTGATGTTTCTCAACCCTCATCCGAGGACGTTTTGAAAAGACAACCTCTCGGTGTTTTATTCGAAGGTAAATTTAAACCAAAATATGTTGACCAGGATATTCCCAAGTGGCAGCAGCAGCCAGGAGCTCAGCCTGATGAAGAAGGTGAGCAAGAGGCAACTTTACCTTCAGAGATCACCGGAGATGCCAAAGAAACTAAACTGATTGCCATGGGCTGTGCCAATATGTTTAAGAACGATGTGCTGGGATCAGTCTCCAGTCATAAATCGCTGCTGCTGAATTGCGTGGACGCGCTGACACTGGGCGATGAACTGATTAACATTCGTTCGAAAAACATTGTGGCCAGAAGGATTAAAGCCACCAGTGGATTCGGTAAATCAATGGCAAAAGCATTTGTTGTCTGGTTCCCACCGGTTATCTTTATCTTTTTGGGAATCTTTTTTAACGTAAAAAGAAAAGTCAAGTAAATTTCAGATATTCTGGTAATACCTCTGTTACTGGTGGAAATTGTGCCATCAACAATTATATTTATTGATTTCCGAGATAGTATCAACAATTACAATTTCAAGTGTGCGACATCTTGAATACTCCCATAACTGAGGCGTTACATATTCTGAACTATAAAAGTTATTAATAAATACAAAGAGGTAAAATCGAATGAAAGAAAAACATCTGTATTATTTAGCCGGTGTTTTCGTCTTTTTGCTGATAATATTTTTTGTGACAAAACCCCGGCACACCACCGTTAACCTGGATGAATTCGTTCAGACCGTTGTGTTCGGTGTGTCAAAAGAGGACGTAAAAGGAATCGAAATTTACAAAGAATCCACAGAGGACAATCCCATTCGAATGGTATTGAGAAAGAATGAGGATCAGTGGAATCTGGTTACGAAATTTAACTGCAAAGCGAAGGAGAGCTCCATTAATCGCCTTTTGGAGAACCTTTTGGAAATGACCGGGAAAGTCCGATCATCTGATCCAAAACATTTTGACAAATATGTAATCGCGGATGAACAAGGCATACACATGATTTTGAAGGATGAAGCAGACAAACCCCTGGCAAATCTTATTTTCGGCAAAAAAGGCGAGGACGGACAATCAGGTTTTGTTCGTTTTGCCGGTAAAGAAAAAGTGTATTTTACCGATAAAAACATTCTTTCCAATTTGGGTATTTATGGTGATATCGATACTTTGACGATTATTAAGGATAATTCTTTTGTGGACTTGCAGGCGGTGAGCCAGGATAAAGATAAGCTGGACATAGTGGCGTTGGTTCATAATGGTAAGAAAATGATTATCAAAAAAATTGAAAAAGAAATCGAGGTAGAAGAAGATTCAATAACCACAACAAAAAAAGAAGAAGTATGGGTTCTGCTCAAGGGACAGAAAGAAGTCGAATTGGAAAAAGCGGAAGTTGATAAATTTCTCAATGATGTAACAAAAATTCGGGCGCAAAAAGTGATTGACCGGATTGGCAACACATTTGCTGATATGAATAAAGGCTCACGATACGGTTTTAACCGAATGAGCAATGCCGTCATTTTCAAAGAAAAAGGAAGCGATCAGCAGCAAAATGTGGTGATGGGAAAGGAATATGAAAAGGACAAAGGCTATTTCATGAACGTTCAGTATGATGCCTTGGTCTATCAGGTTAGTAAGTCCATTTATGATAAAATTTTCAAATGGGCGGATGAATTACCAAAGAAGGTGAAGAAGTAAATTTTTTCAAATAGAATTGAAAAAGCCACATCGTGAATTCGCGGTGTGGCTTTTTTTCTTTGGAACAAAGTTTGTAATTGAAAAATAATAAGTTAGGACAGGGCTGGCAACATTACAATACAAACAGGGTACTGTTGAAGCTGATGCGGAAAAAGATAACAATAAGAAACCTAAAAAACCATGCTGCCAAAAAAATGAAAACAATATCTCTTTAAACCTTCGAATGTTTGGTATTTTTACCCACCAAACCCTTCCGTGTAAATCTCAAATAATAATGAAGCGCTGTTTCGCGTTCA
>NBLI01000054.1 GCA_002084535.1 Candidatus Zhuqueibacterota bacterium 4572_119 | reverse complement strand
GAATTGACTTTGTTCCCTTGACCGCGATGGCTTTGATCCGCTTTGAACCCATTACTGCCCCTATACCACAGCGACCGGCGTTACGCCCAAAATCATGGGTAATACACGAAAAAACAACACCATTTTCCCCGGCAGGTCCGATAGTGGCAATTTCAAAATCATCGCCCAATTCTTCTTTAAGCTGTTTCTCACAATCAATAGAGCCTTTTCCCCACAGGTGTTTAGCGGATTTTAATTCTATTTCATCATCATTAATAAAAAGATAAACTGGTTCCTCGGAAATATCATCAAATACAATGAGATCATAGCCGGCGAATTTTATTTCAGGTCCCAGGTGTCCGCCGACACTGGCATCGGCGTGCCCGTTAGTGGCTGGTGAAATCGCGCCAAAACCGCATTTAGACCCGGCGCCGGTAAATGTTCCTGTTAAAACACCCGGTGCAACGATCAACTTGTTTTGTGGTCCAAGCGGATCAGCGTCTCTTGGCACCTCATCATATAAAATTTTTGCCACCATTCCCCGCGCGCCAAGCCATTCGCGCGCGAAATCTTCAGACAAAGACTTTTTCTCTATTTTTTTTGTTTTTAAATTTATTCTGACCATTTGTCCAGCAAAACCGTACATAATTTATCTCCTGGTTTTAGGTTTATTGCTATTCCAAACATTTTGCTCAAACCATTTAGAAATTTAAAAAAAATCAGCACATGGTTCAATCCACCCGAATGAGCGCTCCTGTATTACAAACCTCGGTACACTTCCAGCAATAATCACATTTGATGGGATAGGGAACATCTTCATGAACAAACATCACATCAAAAGGACACGCCTCAATACAATCATTACATCCGGTGCATTTGTCTTCATTAACATAATAGATACCGCCCTTTTCTGTAATAGCTCCCTCCGGACACGCCTCAGCGCATTTGCCGCATTGTGTGCAAACCCAGGGGCGAAAAGTCCCGGGATCAGGAAACTTTGCTTCGATGCGAAGCGCTGCTTTTCTCGGGTTTATTTCATCAAAATGATAGATCGTACAAATTTGTCTGCAAAGCCGGCATCCTGTGCAGGCGGATTTATTCACTTTAATTCTCATCCATCAGCCTCCGTTTATATCCAAGGTAATATTTACTGTCTAAAATATCGGCACACTAATTGCAACAGATAAACTCCTTAAACCATAGAATTTAAATGATGTAACTAATATATTAAATATAGATTAAAAAATCAAGTGTAATTTATTCATTAATTTCAAAATGAAAGTTTAAGTTTGGAAAATTTATCTTCCTTTCAATAAAACAACTTATCAGGGAAACCTCAGCACCACACAGATATTTATAAGTTGATAAATCCGTAATGTTTTTTTAATAAACCGGGATCCTTTTTATTCAATAATCATCTTACCAGGAACAACTTCTAACAATATGTATTAAATTGTAACGTTATTTTTATTTATTAAGTCTAAAAAAACATTGACATTTGCCTGAGAACTTTTTATATTTACAATTCTTTAAAGCGAGAGTGGCGGAAATGGCAGACGCGCTAGACTTAGGATCTAGTATCTTTTGATGTGGGGGTTCGACTCCCCCCTCTCGCACAAGCAAAACGAACTATAATGAAGAACCAAGAGGAGAGTGTATTGGACGTAAATATTACTGATGGCGCTAACTGGGAAAAAAATCTTGAGATTAAAGTACCATACGAGAAGCTAAAACCGAAAATTAATGAATCATACCAGCAATATAAAAAATCAATTCAACTTGAAGGATTTCGCAAGGGCAAAGTACCGCTTGATTTAATTAAAAAAGTATTCGGAACTAAAATTGAAACTGAAGTAGCTGAAAAGTCGATGTCAGATTTTTTACAGCAAGCTATTGATGAAAACAAAATTAAATTTCACAGTATGCGCGAAGTATCAGCGTTCAAATTCGATGAAAAAGATGGTCTGGTATTTACTGCGGTAATCAGGATTGAACCTGAAATTGAGCTCTCTAAATACAAGAGCCTCAAGTTTGAAAAAGAAGTTTATGAAATCACTGATGCTGATGTAGATTTGGCTCTGAAAAACATGCGCGAACAATACGCGACCATGGTAACAGTAGAAGGAGAAGCGCGGGAGAATCACTTCCTGATAGCGGACCTGCAAAAAACTGACAGCTCCGGGCACCCGATTATTGGAGAAAAATTTGATAATCGCTATTTTCAACTGGGTGGGGAACACGCTGACGATGAATTTGTCCAGCAATTACTTGGCATCAAGGCTGGTGAAAAAAGGCAGATTAGTCTCAAAGCCCAAAATGAACCTGAAGGTGCCGGGGAAAAAGATTATTTTGAAATATCAGTGAAAGAAATAAAAGAAAAAAAATTACCCGAATTGGATGATGAATTTGCAAAAAACATGGGGGGATTTGAAAATCTGGATGAGTTCAAAAAAATGATTCAGGAAAATCTTGAAAGCCAGGCAAAATCTTCTGACAAAGAAAAATTCGAAAAGGTTCTCATCGATCAGGTTAATAAAAACAATCCATTTGATTTACCAGACTTTATGGTAGAAGACTACATGACTGCTATCATTGAAAATATGAAAAAAGAACCAAATTCCAAAATTGATGAAAATGAGATTCGGGAAAAATATAAAGCGGATGCTGTCTCGAATTTAAAATGGATGTTGATCAAAGACAAGATTGCTGAAATTGAAGACTTAAAAATTGAGCCTGATGAACTAAAAGAGCATATTGAAAATTTGGCAAAAGAAGCCGGTGACAAAGCGCCGGATGTGCGCAAAACATATAAAAATTCAAAACGCAGGGAACAACTTGAGAGAGAGTTGTTAGAGCAGCGGGTGTTTGATTTTATTATCGAAAATAGCAAAGTAAAAGTGAAAAATATTACTTTCGAAGATTTGCAAAAAACATCCAAGCTAATAAAATAATTAAAACTTAAATGTCAAAATGGAAAAGTTGATACTTCAATAACGAGAAGTTAATTTGAGTATAATGAACAAACCTTTTATTCGAAATAGAGAAGAAAGCGAGTTGATATGAGTCTTGTACCAATAGTAATAGAACAAACCGGACGCGGAGAACGAGCGTACGATATATTTTCAAGATTGCTGAAAGAAAGAATTATTTTCATCGGTTCTCCGATTGACGATAATATTGCCAGTCTGGCTATTGCCCAGTTGCTTTTTTTAGAGGCGGAAGATCCTGAAAAAGATGTTTATATGTATATTAATAGTCCAGGTGGTTACGTTACATCAGGCTTGGGAATTTACGATACGATGCAATACATAAAGCCGGATGTTGCGACGATTTGCCTGGGACAGGCGTCAAGCATGGGAGCGATTTTGCTGGCTGCAGGTACAAAAGGAAAAAGATCAATACTACCACATTCACGAGTTATGATCCACCAACCGTTGGGCGGCGCCCAGGGGATGGCAGCGGATATTGAAATTCAGGCAAACGAAATTTTAACGATCAGAGAACAACTCAATAAAATACTCTCCAAACACACAGGCCAAAGCGTAGCAAAAATTGCTAAGGACACTGATCGAAATTATTTCATGTCAGCTGAGGAAGCCATGAAATATGGTATCGTGGACGAAATTATGAAAAGTAGAAAAATTAATAACAAATAAAATTTAATTGCCCAAATTCGTTAGAGGTTTTCATGGACGAGTATAAAAAAAGACGAGACAGATTATTTATCTGTTCGTTTTGCGGAAAAAATTCCAATCAGGTCGAATGTATTGTAACAGGACCCGATGTTTACATTTGTAATGAATGCGTCAAGAGTGCCGGTGAAATAATCAAAGAAGATATGAGCCGCCGGGCGCTCGTCGCGAAAAGCAAAATAAGAACTCCAGCAGAAATTAAACATGAATTGGATTCCTATGTAATCGGTCAGGAAAACGCCAAGAAAATTGTATCTGTCGCCGTTTACAATCATTATAAACGTGTGGAAACCGGTGATATGTTAAACGACGAGGTCGAACTCGAAAAAAGCAACATTCTTCTTGTAGGACCGACGGGTACAGGAAAAACATTACTGGCGCAAACACTGGCACGTTTTTTACAGGTTCCTTTTACCATCGCCGACGCGACTACACTTACCGAAGCTGGCTACGTTGGTGAGGATGTTGAAAATATTCTCGTCCGGTTATTACAAGCCGCTGATTATGACGTTGAACTTGCGGAACGAGGTATTGTTTATATTGATGAAATTGATAAAATTTCCCGCAAATCAGGGAATCCTTCCATCACACGTGATGTATCAGGTGAAGGGGTTCAACAAGCATTGCTTAAAATTCTTGAAGGAACGGTTGCGTCTGTTCCTCCAAAAGGCGGACGTAAACACCCCGAACAAAATTTGATTAGTATTAACACAAAAAACATTCTGTTCGTTTGCGGTGGCGCGTTTGATGGGCTGGAAAAAATTGTTGGCAACAGAATTGGTAAAAAAGGTTTGGGATTTGGCGCGGAATTACAGAATGTTGAAAATATCAATTTTGGAGAAATTCTTCGTAGTATACAACCAGAAGATTTGCTGCAATTTGGCTTGATTCCTGAATTAATTGGAAGGCTGCCCATTGATTGCATATTTGAAGAATTAAGCGAAGACGCGCTGTTCACAATATTGCTTAAACCTAAAAACGCGCTGACCAAACAATATAAAAAACTGTTTGAACTTGACAACATTGAACTTGAATTTGAAAAATCGGCGCTAAAAGCCATTGTCCATGAAGCGATAAAAAGAAAAACCGGCGCCCGCGCACTCAGAGCGATCATGGAACACATCATGCTCGATATCATGTTTGAATTACCGGACCTGAAAGATGTTGAAAAGTGTGTTATTACTGAAAAAGTTGTTAAAGAAAAAAAGAAACCAACATTTGTTCATAAAAAGGTTAAAAAAACTGCTTAATGTTAACCTGAATATTGGTCAAAGCGGTTGAATCTTTTTTGTGGCTTGACAAAGATTCTGAATATATATTTAAAATCTTCCTGAAACTATTTGATCAAAAGTTAACGGAAGATTTTTTTTTATTCACAGAGCAACAGTTATCATTTTTTTGCGTAAGAAAGTCTATTTTAATTCGTTCCCTTTTAATGTGAATGATGATATTAAAATCGACTATCTTATGATTGAATTTGTAGATATTTTTTTAACTTTCTTTTAACAAAATTGAAAATAAACATCTTACACTTTTCAAAATTTGACAATTATATAACTCGGTATCTTAATGAAAATTGAATCCATAAAATTCCTGGGCAGCTATACCAAAATTGAGCAGATTCCCTCTCCGCGTTTACCGGAAATCGCTTTCTCCGGCAGATCGAATGTGGGCAAATCCAGTCTCATCAATTGTTTAGTGAATCGGAAAAAAATCGCGCTCACCAGTTCAACACCAGGTAAGACCAGAACTTTGAATTACTATTCTATTAATGAACAAATTTACTTTGTTGATTTACCCGGCTATGGCTTTGCCAAAGTTCCCCAAAGCGAAAGAATCGCCTGGAAAAATTTAATCGAATCCTATTTGTCCGACAACAAACACCTTAAAGGCGTCATCCAGATTATTGACAGCCGCCATGGATTTACTAAACTTGATATGGAAATGATGGAATGGTTGTCAATTCAAAAAATACCGGTTTTAATTGTTGCCACCAAAATCGACAAATTGCCCAGGAGCAAATCAAATTCCCTTCTTCAGAAAATCGAAAAAGAAGCTGTGCGGCTTGGAGGCACTGGAATTGTTCCATTTTCAAAAATTACTAAATACGGGAAGTTTGATATTTGGAAATCAATTCAAGAATTGATTTAATAACGAAATGTTAGAGAATTATTCATGAGAAAGAAATTGTTGCTTACCGCGGGACCAGTGCCCGTTTCAGAAGAAATTCAGCAAATTCTGAATCAGCCGGTTACTTACCATCGATCGGAAAATTTTATTCGCAATTTCGAATCCACAACTCAGGGTCTGCAATATTTATTTCAAACCAAAAATGACGCATTGATTCTAACCGCAAGCGGCAGTGGTGGAATGGAAGCCGCGATTTCAAATTTATTCAGTCCAGGTGACCAAATTCTGGTGGTGGAAAATGGAAAATTCAGCCAGCGTTGGTCGGAGATGGCATTAAAATTTCAATTAGATGTAAATAAATTAGAAATTCCCTGGGGCAAAAGTGTTACCGCCGCCGAAGTTACAAAAAAGATATCTTCCCTCAAATCCATAAAAGGCATCTTTCTAACGCATTGTGAAACTTCCACTGGCGCGTTAACTGATTTGGAAACAATAGTTCCCGCGATACGCGAACAAACTAAAGCGCTGGTTATCGTGGATGCGATTTCCTCCGCGGGAATCTTGCCGTTAAAAATGGATGATTGGGGAATCGACGTGATCGTGTCAGCCTCACACAAAGGGCTTGGTTTGCCCCCGGGTTTAGCATTTGTAGCGCTAAATAACCGCGCGTGGATTTGTTCGGAGCAAGCAGAACTTCCTCGTTATTATTTTGACCTGATTCGCGCCCGGCAGGCTTTATTAATGCGTAAAGGATCGGCTTTTACCCCGGCGATTCCTTTAATTTTAGCCGCTGAGTTTACGCTCGAAAAAATAAAAAAACAGGGTTTGGCAAACATCTGGACAAAACAGAAGCAGCTTGCAGACTATTTTCGGCAAAGGTTGAAGGACGCGGGCTTTGAAATTTTTCCGGATTTTCCATCAGATTCATTAACAGTGATAAAAGCCGAGCCTTTGTTGAATCCAATCGAATTGGCTTCTATTTTAAACAAGAAATTTGATATCATTGTTTCACGCGGGCAGGCATCCATTGCCAGAGAGGTGATCCGTGTCGGACATTTGGTAAATATCGGAGAATCCCATTTGAACATTTTTCTTGAAGCCTTACAAAAAATTTTATCTGATAATTCTAAAAAATGATGTTAACCAAGCTTCGCCTAAAAAACAAGGGATTGCTATGGCACGACTTTTAATTGTGGAAGATGACCTCAATACTTTATCCGGGTTGATCGAGATACTTTCGGACGAAGGGTATGACACGGTTGGTGTTAAATCCAGCACTGAAGCCCTGCGTCTGCTTAAAAATGACAGCTTTGATCTAATGCTGACCGACCTCCGTTTGCCCGACAAAGACGGTCTGCAACTATACGAAGAATCCCGCAAATTTAATGAAGAAATGATCACGATTGTTATGACAGCCTTCAGTTCTGTCAAAGACGCGGTTGAAGCCATGAAAAAAGGTGTCTATGAATACTTAACCAAACCGCTGAACCTTGATGAGCTGTTCATTACCATCAAAAAAGCCTTACAGGAAAAACAGCTTTTAGAAGAAAATATCGAGTTAAAAAATCAGATAAAACATTCCTGTTCTTTTGAAAATATTATCGGCAACAGCAAACCCATGCAGAGTATTTTTAAAAAAATTGAAAAAGTGTCACAAACACAATCAACCGTTCTCATCAGGGGCGAAAGCGGCGTGGGAAAGGAATTGGTCGCGCGCGCCATTCATTACAACAGCCCCAGGGCAAATAAAATGCTGGTGGAAATCAGTTGCGCGTCACTGCCGGAAACACTGTTGGAAAGTGAATTGTTTGGTTATGAAAAAGGCGCTTTTACCGGAGCCGTTTCTCAAAAAAAAGGACGGTTTGAATTAGCAAATGGCGGAACGATTTTTCTTGATGAAATTGGGGAAATTTCTGAAAATGTTCAGACAAAATTGTTACGTGTTCTCCAGGAAAAAGAAATCACCCACCTCGGCGGTACAAGTTCAATTCCGGTAGATGTGCGGGTTATTACCGCGACAAACCGTAACCTGGAAGTTGCACTTAAAAACGGAAGGTTCCGGGAAGACTTGTATTTCAGGCTCAATGTGATTCCCATTATTATTCCCCCATTGCGCGAACGAAGAGAAGACATCCCGATACTCCTGGAACATTTTGTGATAAAAACCTGCCGGGAAAACAATAAACCGCTCATGAAAATATCCGATCAAACGCTTGAGATGTGCCTTAATTATGAATGGCCCGGCAATGTGCGGGAATTGGAAAACGCCGTTGAGAACGCGATTGTTTTGGGAGAAGGCGATACGATAATTCCAGAATTCCTGCCGCTGTCAATATTTTCTGATCCGACCAGGGAAATTTTTAGCGAGTTAAATGAAAAGGTTAATGATGATTCATATCGGAAAAAAATTGACTACGCCGAAAGAATGATTTTGAAGGACGCGATCAATAAGGCGGGAGGCAATAAATCAAAAGCAGCAAAAAACCTGAACATTAGCTTGCGCACCATGCGTTACAAAATCAAAAAATACCGGTTATAAAACGCGCTGCGATTATGTCTGACCGAATAAACGTAATTAATTGAAGCCATGCCGGGGATGTGCTTTTCACCCGGAGGTAACGCCTCAGTTATGGGAGTATTCAAGATGTCGCACACTTGAAATTGTAATTGTTGATACTATCTATGAGTCCGCTCTAAAAAGGTAAAAACCAGGTATTTTCCAATCAAAACAAAAACTGTTTATATTGAAGTTATAGCACCATAATTTATGAAAAATCCTAAAATACCTGGTTTTT
>NBLI01000053.1 GCA_002084535.1 Candidatus Zhuqueibacterota bacterium 4572_119 | reverse complement strand
GCCCAGACACTTTATATTACAAGAAAATTTAGCCGGGCAATTGAGTACCTGGATAAAAGTGAAATTCACGCTAAAAAAATACACAATAAAAAACTCCAACATAGCGCAAAAATTAGTAAAGGCGACATATACGCGTATTTAAATCAAAATGATTTAGCAGAGAAGGTATTCACTCAAGCCAAAGAAACCGCAATGAATGAAAATAATCTAAATATGGAATTTGAGGCTAAATCCAGATTAGCGAATATATTGATTCAAAAAGAAGAATTCAAAGCAGCAAGGAAAATTTATGAAGATTATATAAAATACCTTTCAACCAGGGGTTCCCGAAGCAGGCGAAAGCAATCCTATTTTATGTGGAAATATGCCCAGTCCTACCTGAAAGAAAATAAATTTCAATTGGCGAAAAAACACTATTTAGCCGCAATGGAAAAAGCAAAAATTGAAAATGACGCGCAAAATTATCAATGGAGCATGCTAAGCCTGGCTCAGGTTGAGATTAAGTTAGGAAATAATGATGAAGCGCTAAAATGGTTCCGCGAACTTCTGGCAATTACTGAAAAGAATAAAAATACTGCAATTTTGCCGGATATCTATCTCGGTATTGGTGATGCTTATAAAATTGACAAAAAATATGACCTGGCAATAAAAACATATCAACGCGCGGCAGTGATCATCGAAGCCAAAAGGAAAAATTTAAAAATAGACCAATTTAAAATTGGCTATTTCAGCAATGAAAATAAAGTATATAAAAATATCGTTTATTGCTATTTTCATCTTTATCAAAAAAACCCAAACCCTGCTTATTTGAATAGCATGTTTTATTACGATCAAATGGCGAGAGGGCGGGTATTACAGGAATTACAATTAAAAAATTCATTTACTGATTCGACATTGGTTGTCTTTGAGCAATACAAAGAAATTATCGACAGTTTGAAAAAAGCGCAGCGATTTCACAGGCTCATTAAGAAGTCTCCTCCCACACCTCAAGAATTGGAGCTTGAAACATTAAAAATTAACGCGGCTAAATATTCTCTGATTGAGCACAGACTAAGATTGGTGGAAGAAAACAGCCCGGTGATCAAAAATCACCAAGCCATTTCAGAAATTCTTGATAATGCCAAAGAAAATATCAAGGAAATTGAATCCGGTATGCTGATTTATCACCTCTATGAAAATGGCACATTTGTTTTGGTTTTAACACAAGCCGGTCTTGAGATTATCGATTTGAATTTAGACTTAAAGGGACTTAAAACCGCCGTTGATTCACTAATTCTTCCCTTTCATAATGTAAACACTGATTCAATTCATTTGATACCCTTTCGGGCTAAAACAGCTCATCGTTTATACAAACAGCTTATCCTACCTATTGAAAATAAAATTACTTTGCCGCAGCAGCTATTTATCATTACAGACCCTGTTTTGTCGAATCTTCCATTCGAAATTCTTATGGCATCTGCCCCTGAAAAACAAGTTTATAAACCGACCGATAAACCTGAATATATAAACAGTCTTTTATTAAAAAAATATTCATTTTCTTACGCGCCAAATTCTACAATTCTCAATACAAGACCAAAACCAATTACCAGAAAACCAAACTTCCTGATCTTTGCGAACCCTTACGATAACAAGTCTATCGCGTCAGGCTTTAATGGGGAAAATAACAAGTCAAACGGTCAGATTTTCACTCCTTTAGCACATGCCGAAAAAGAAGCGAAATCAATTGAAGAAACGATGAGCAATACCACAGTTTTTAAAAGAGAAAATGCCTATAAAAGTAATTTTTTTCGATTAGCTCCCAGACATCAGATAATCCACATGGCGGCACATGGATTTGTTGATCCAACATTTGATGCTTTTTCGGGTATTGTGTTAGCGCTCGAAGATGATTCACTGGATAATGGGCTTTTGCAGGGATATGAAATATCAGATTTAAATTTGGATTGTGAATTAGTCACACTCAGCGCTTGCGAATCAGGAAAAGGAAAATCTGTCTCCGGCGAGGGTGTTTTGGGATTGCCAAGATTATTTTTGGGAGCGGGAGCCAAACGGGTTTTAATGACACGCTGGAAAGTTGACGATAAATTTACATCAGAATTAATGCCAGAATTTTATATTAATCTATTTGACAATCAGCTGCCAATTTGTGTTGCATTAACCAAAGCGAAATTGGACTTAATAAATAAAAAATCCAACGGTTATTACCGACAGCATCCATTTTTCTGGGCTTCATTTTGTTTGTATGGAGAACCTGCCAAAGCAATATCTTCATCCTCTACTTTTCTGCTTTTATTTCTTTTTATTTTGTTGGTAATTATAATTTTAATTATCAGAAAACAACTTGCCAAAAAATGAACACCAAATCCGTTTTTGATGAGACAAATCGAGCAGGAATGACTTTCAAAAATTGAATAAAATTCTAAGCACGACAACTCGAATTCATTTTGTACTAATTTACAAAATTTTGTTAAAATGACAATTATTTCATAGCAAAAAAATATTCCACCGATTACAAGTTGACTTTTTCATTTTTTTTATTATATTACAAAACACTATTTTAAAAATTGAATTTCCTTCTTTTACTCTCCAGGTTCCTTCTAACACACGAGGTTCAAAAATGAAAAAAAATGTATCTTCAATTCGAAAAACCAGAAATTTCCAAAGATTAAGTTTAATCTCCAATTTTATATCAATACTTTCAATATTATTAATTGTAATAACAACAAACTGCTCATTATTCACCGGAGACGGAAAATCGGTTAAAATAACATCCTTTTTTCCAATTGATGAGGTTGAACAAACGACAAATTTTACCATCACTTTTTCCAATGAAATTGTTAACGATTCCCTGCTAAACGTTTGGCTCGAAAAAGCCCCGGTCAATTTTGATCCAAAAATTCCCGGTAAATTTCAATGGATCGCAAAGGACAAAATCCGATTTTATCCGGATGCCATGCTATTGCCATCATCAAAATATACAGCGGTCTTTCTCTCCTCCTCGATTTCACAATATGGCTATTCATTAAAAGGTGACAGCCGTTTCAAATTTCACACAAAAAGATTCCGTGTTAACAGTGGTTCTCTATCGTTTCATTTTGATCCGAATCAGGAAAATACAGCAAAGCTACTGGCAACTATTGAATTTAATTACCCTGTGGATCCCCAGGAGGCAATTAAAAAAATATCTATTAAGCACAAAAATGGCTCCAATATCCCCTTTAAACTCTTAACCACTTCCCCTCAAGAAATTATTACTCTGGAATCTGAGAACATTCAACGTGATGAATCCGGCAAAGAAATTCAATTAAAAATAAGCGCTGGTTTATTGCCTGTTCACGGAAACCTGGGTTTAGAAGAAAATTATGTTAAACCCGCGACTTTACCTCAGCAGCAACATTTAAAAGTTGAACGAGTTTTTCCTGTCAGGGAAAGCCCAAAAAGACGCCATGTTCGGATTCAATTTAACATGCCGGTTGACGCGAATCGCGCCAGCCAGTTTGTAAACATCAATCCCGCGCTTCAACATAAAATAACAGCTACCCATCATTACCTGGATTTAAAAGGAAGTTTTAAAATTGGAGAAACTTATCATGTAAGTGTCCGCAAAGGATTTCGGGCTGTCGATGGCTCTTTGCTTGAAAAGGACTTTAAAACCACAATTTCATTCAGGAAAGAAAATATTCCGCCACAAATTGATTTTGTTGGAGAAGGTTTTTATCTGACCAGAAGCGGTCATTTGAATCTTGGAATTGCCACAATCAACATGGACCAAATAGCCATTGAAATTGACAAAATTTACGCGAATAACCTGGTGCATCTTTTAAATGAAAACGATCCCGGAAGTAAGTATGGCTATTTTTGGTATAATATCAATTCAATGGGAAAACGGGTACACCAGGAAGAAAAAACTGTTCAGAAAATTCCCAATGAAGAAGTTGTAACACCAGTCAATTTCACTGATTTACTTAAAAACCAACCTCATGGAATTTTTAACATTACTGCTCGTGATAGCAGAGAGCGATGGGTGCAATCATCCAAATGGGTCATGGCGACAGACATGGGTTTAGTCGCTAAACGCGCCGGAGACGATTTATGGATTTGGGTGAATTCATTAACTTCATTAAATCCCGTAGCAAATGCCGAAGTGAAACTATTCAGCCAAAACAACCAAATTCTTTTTAAAGCGCAAACTAACAATGACGGATTAGCAATATTTCAAAATTTAAAGGACATCGAAACGGAATTTACGCCCTACTTAATTACTGCATCAGCCGGAGAAGATTTATGCTTTCTTGAGCTGCAACGAAGAAAAATCGCCACAGCGGATTTTGATGTAAACGGGCAGACCTACCTGGAGCATGGCTATGAAGCCTATCTCTATTGTGAAAGAGACATTTACCGCCCCGGAGAAACAGTAAACCTGGCAGGAATCGTTCGGGGGGAAAACAACACCGTTCCCGCGCCATTTCCGGTTATTTTCCGGGTCAAAGGACCAGAAGATAAAATTCTGACCGAGCAGCGGGCTAAACTGAATGGGCAGGGCGCTGTTGAGCTTAACGTAAAAATTCCTGAATATGCCAAGACCGGTGTTTATTTAGCCACGCTCAGCATCAGTGAGAAAAATGAAATTGGCAGAGCTGATTTTAACATCGAAGAGTTTATTCCCGACCGGATGAAAGTAAAATTATTCACCGATGAAGAAAATTATTTCTCCGGTGAACAAATAAAAGTTAATGTCGAAGCAGTAACACTTTTTGGTCCGCCAGCTTCCGGGCGGCAGGTGGAAGCCGATATTGAAATCGAAGGAACAGTTTTCTCTCCACCAAAATGGACTTCCTTCACTTTTAAAAATGATAAAAAATCATTTTCAAAACAACGCTTCGATCTGGGAAATCAAACCCTGGATCAAAATGGCAAATATTTGTATCTTTATAGCATCCCAGAAAAACTTGAAGCGCCATCTGCTTTGCGCGGGATTATTTCCACCACAGTGCTTGAACCAGGAGGCAGGAGCGTTAGCGCTTACCGTAGCGTAGCAATTCATCCCTACAGCAGCTATATTGGGCTCAGAATGGCAAAACAAGGCTACGCTGAACCACATAAAGATACCGAAATTGAATTCGTCGTTATGACACCGAACACGGAACTGCTTGGGGATCAGCAGCTGGAGGTTTCGCTTTACCGGGTATATTGGCATTCTATTTTAAAAAGAATTACTTCAACTGGGCGATACCGCTATGTTTCAGAAAAAGTTGAAGACCTTGTAAACCAGTTTCAGATCACATCAAGTCTTGAAAAAAGCAGCTTTAAAGTCAAACCGGAAGAATACGGAAAATATTTAGTAGTAGTCCGGGATATCGACACCAACTCTTCTTCTTCAATTTCCTTTTATGCCAGCGGTTGGGGATACTCTCCCTGGGCTATGGACAATCCTGACCGCGTCGAACTCGATTTGGACAAGGAGTCTTATCTGCCCGGAGAAACTGCCAAACTTCAAATAAGGGCGCCTTTTACAGGCAAGTTGCTTCTAACCACCGAACGGGAAAAAATTTTCAACTATAAAGTAATAAATTTAACAGAAAACACAGCAACAATAGACTTGCCGGTTTCCGAAAATTATAAACCCAATGTTTATGTATCAGCTTTTTTAATTCGTTCCACCGCGTCCCTGGAAAAAGACACACCGGTACGCGCTTTTGGTGTTACCCCGCTGATGATCAACAACAAAGATAACCGGCTAAATGTCGAGATCAAAACGCCCGATGAAATTCGCCCCAATAAAGAGTTAACAATTCAGGTTACAACTAATAAGTCCGGCGGCTCACGACCCTATATCACAATCGCGGCTGTTGATGAAGGCATTTGTCAGCTAACAGATTTTCAATCACCCGACGCCCACACTTTTTTCTTTGGCAAAAAACGATTGGCAGTGGAGACATCAGATATTTACAGCATGATCTTACCTGAGATTGAATCAACACCTTCATCCGCTTCGGGCGGTTTTGTCGAAGCAAGAAGAAAAAAGCATATCTCTCCGGGCGGTGTTACGCGAGTCAAACCAGTTGCTTTCTGGTCAGGATTAATAAAAACAAATCGCCGTGGAGAAGGAAAAGTTAAATTTAAAATTCCCCAATTTAACGGAACGCTTCGCTTAATGGCTGTAGCGTTTTCAGATGATTTGTTTGGTGATTTTGAGAAAAAAATATTTGTACGCGAACCCATTGTGATGACACCGACCTTTCCCAGATTTTTGGCAAGTGGAGATGTTTTTACTGTTCCTGTCAGTATTTTCAATGGAACAGGTTCAGCGGGCAATTTTGATTTGAAATTGAAAACGAAAGGTCCGGTGGAACTCACCGGCGAATCAATAAAAAAAGTCAAGATAGAACCTCAAAAAGAAACCGTCGTTTATTTTCAATTAAAAGCTGACAAGAGTGTTGGCAAACTGAAATTTATTCTTTCTTGCAAAGGCAATGGTGAAAAATCTGAAATGAGCGTCGATGTGCCGCTGCGCGCTCCGGTACCGTTTACTACTTTGAGCAATAGCGGATCTGTTACTGAAAATAAACCTGCCAGTTTCACTTTCCCCAAAGACTGGTTAGCAAACACGGGTGAATTTTCTTTGTCTATTTCCGCTTTCCCGGCGATACAATTCACGCGAAGCCTGCAATATTTGCTCAGCTACCCACACGGCTGCATCGAGCAAACAACTTCAAAATTATTCCCGCTGCTCTATTTCAAAGATTTGGCCAAAATCATTGAGCCCGAACTTTTTGAGGTCAATAGCGCTGATTATTTCATCGAAGAAGGCATCAACAAAATTGAAAACTTGCAGTTACCCTCAGGCGCTTTTTCCTATTGGCCAGAGGGAGACTACATCAATAACTGGAGTTCGATTTACGCTGCTCATTTTCTCGTCGAAGCCCGTAAAAATGGATACGTGGTCTCAGATCGTGTATATAATAAAATGATTGAAGCGTTAAAAAAATATTCACGGGATTACCGCAGTGATGATTCCATTAGCCTGCAAACAGCAGTGTATAGCTGCTATGTTTTGTCAATGGCAAACAAATCGCCAAAGAGTACCATGCTTTATTTGAAGAATAATATTTTAGATAAATTAAGCGATTTTTCTCAATACCAGTTAGCGGGCGCATTTGCTTATTCCGGGGACTGGCAGACAGCACGGATGTTGATTCCAAAAGTTGTCATTTCCTTTGATCCAGGGGAAAAACGGGAGAGTGGCAGAAATTTCAACTCTCCCATTCGCGCCAGGGCAATTATGCTCGACGTTCTATCAGAAATAGATGAAACAAATCCGGCGATTCCCAAACTGGTCGAAACATTGACCAAAGCAGCATCTGAAAATAATCGCTGGTACACCACCCAGGAAAACGCGTTTGCTTTTTTAGCACTGGGAAAAATCCTGAAAAAGCAATCCCGTGGGAAATTTACCGGTACATTGACCATCGAAGGAGATTTATATAAAAAATTCGATATGTCAGATGTCCAGTTTTCAGACAAGAGCTGGGCTGGTAAAAAAGTAAACATCAGCATCGAAGGTGAGGGTACCTGTTATTATTCCTACCGCGCCGAAGGAATTCCTTCAAAAATGCACATTGATGAATTTGACCATGATTTGATTGTGCGCCGGCATTATTTGAATGAACAGGGAATTCCCATAAATTACAGCAGTTTCCAACAGGGTGACCTGGTAATCGCGAAGATAAGCATTAAAGCCCCCAATGAATCACTGGAAAATGTGGCAGTGATCGACATGCTTCCCGCCGGATTTGAAATCGAAAATCCGCGTCTGCAATCGAGGAAATCCATCGACTGGATTGGTGATAATAACTATTACCCAACATATCTCGACATTCGCGATGACCGATTGATTTTATTTGGTGATTTTCAGCGTGGCAGGGACGAGACCTTTTATTACGGCTTGCGTGCTGTGACAAAAGGAAAATTTATTTTGCCGCCAATCAGGGGAGAAGCCATGTACGCGCCGGAGAAATCTTCGGTGGCGTCGGGTGGGGAAATTGTTATTAAATGATATTCAGAATTGAAATTCTATTTATGAGTCACTTCATAAAAATTGAAACCGCGAATTTCGCTAATTTACGCTGAATTATTTCATTAGAACATCTTTAATTTGTGTAATTCGCGTAACTAACGATTTTTAGAGTAAACTCATTTATAGTTTTTGTGGAATAAAATGAGAATAAAAAACTTAAATAAATGGCTATTATTTGTTATCATTTCTTTTTTTATTTTAATAGCCATTTTATTTTCAAGCCTTTATTATAACATCAAAAACCCGCATAACGTTTCCACGTTAATTTTTTCAAGCAACCAAAACCTCATCAGAATCACCCTCGCCCCGGACGATATGTGGCGCATACCGATCAAAGAAAAAGAAATATCACCCGCATTAAAAAAAGCCGTTTTAGCTTATGAGGATAAACATTTTTATTTTCATTTTGGTGTCAATCCGGTTTCTGTGATCCGGGCGTTAGCTGCCAATATTCAAGCCGGGAAGGTAGTTCAGGGCGCTTCCACCATCACCATGCAGGTGGCGCGATTGAGTAATCCCAAACCCAGAACAATCAAAAACAAGCTCATCGAAATTTTCCGCGCGTGGCAGCTTGAGCTGAAATATTCAAAAAATGAAATT
>NBLI01000052.1 GCA_002084535.1 Candidatus Zhuqueibacterota bacterium 4572_119 | reverse complement strand
TAACATAATTACAAAAGTTGAATAACTTGCAAATCAATCTACTTTAAATCCAGTTAATCTTGAGAACCCTGTGCGCCCAGTCGCATCTGCTTTTGGCATGGTTATCCTGTCCAATTTCATTTTCATTTAATGGTCTCCCCTGTGATCGGTTACCGTTTCAACGGTTTACCAATTTTATGGAATTGCTCCCAAGCTAAAGTGTTTTGCAATTTGGTTGAATAAAAATGATTGTCAGAAAAGTATTTTAACACAAGGAATAATTATGGTCACACATTTTTTTGTTAATGGTAAAAAAATAAAACTAAATGTCTCACCTAAAAAACGGTTGTTGGATATACTCCGTGATGATCTGGGATTGACAGGTACTAAGGAAGGTTGCGGTAAAGGAGAATGCGGCGCCTGCACTGTGCTGATGGATGAAAAGCGGGTAAATTCTTGTTTGATTCCCGCGCTTCAATTGGAAAACAAACAAATTGTTACAGTGGAAGGGATTAAAGATTGGAGCGTTTATAAATCAATCGAACGTACCTACATCGAGAACGGAGCCGTGCAATGCGGGTTTTGTATTTCCGGGTTTGTAATGTCCACATTATCTTTATTAAAAAATCATTCAACTCCGGTTACCACTGATCAGATAAAAAAATCAATGGGTGGGAATTTATGCCGTTGTACTGGTTATTCAAGAATTATTAAAGCGATACAGGAATTATCCAATAATGAAAAAGTGATTCAAAAAATTAACAAGGATTGGAGAAATGAATTTAGCCGATAGTACCGAAACAACTTATTACCGTCCTCATAATCTTGATGAATTGGATGGTTTGATAGAAAGAACAGATTCAAAACTCACATATCTTGCCGGCGCGACTGATTTAATGGTACGTCAGTCTGAATGGAATGAAACTGATAAAATTGTTGATTTAACGGCGGTAGTGGAGTTGAATGAAACTATAATCAATATCAAAGATGGCATTCAGATTGGGGCAAGCGTGGTAATGGGTGATTTGATCCATCATCCGGCAATTCTTGAAAAAATTCCCATTCTTGTTGAAACTTTGCAGCAGATTGGTTCGGTACAAATTCAGAACAGGGCAACATTGGGGGGGAATATTAGCAATGCTTCGCCCGCAGGTGACAGTCTGCCGGTGCTGAATGTCTTAAATGCTGAAGTATGGATCGGTCCGAGAATAAATGGTGAGTTTGCTAAAAACAGTATCGATAAAATTATGGCAGGACCGGGAACAACTTTTCTGAAAAACAATCAATACATTGCATTTATTTACATTCCATTCCCGAAAAATGAAGATCTGTTTTACAGCTTTAAAAAAGTGGGACAACGGGAAGCCCTGGCGATTAGCAAATTGTCGCTGGCAGTTTTGGGCTGGATCGATGATGGTGTAATCAAGGAGATAAGAATTTCTCCGGGAGCGGTAACACCGATTGTCAGCCGGGCGTTTAAGACGGAAAATTTTTTAAATGGCAAAAAGTTAAACGAAGAAACAATTGAAATCGCGAGAGATATTTTGGAAGGTGAAATTTCACCAATTTCAGATATTCGCTCAAACATCGAATACCGGAAAGGAATTTGCGGGAATTTATTGCGCGAAATTTTGTATTCAATAATTTCATAGCGGTTTAGTGTTTGAGTGTTGTAGGGCGAAACTTTGACCGGGATTATTAAACAGCATCATTGAAAATCTCAAAAGAATAAAGAAATCAAAAATGATTAGTGTCTCAGCTCAGAAAACAATCTATTAACGGTTTGAAAATATTAAAAATAAAAAAACCGGATTGCATCACCTTAACAAGCTATCCAATAATTATATAAAATCAAATGTTGATAGTACGTAGAAGAACTATGTCATTTCGATCCTGTTTTGCGGGAGAGAAATCTGGGACAGCACATTTACATCCAAATTTTTCACCCCCGCGGGGCTTCGAAAAAACACTGTTTTGTGGTTCTATTTTTAATTGATTAGCTGAACAGAAGACCCAATAGTTAAGTCAAAAAATTGAATTGAATAGACGGAGTGAGTTTTGAAGAACATATTAGTTGCAGTTTTTTTAGTTATCGTTTGTATTTTTTTCTATGCCGGAATGACAGCGGCATCCACTTTATTATATGGATCATTACACCAGTTCAATGGTACACTGGATTCGTTGGCGAATATAGAAGAAGCTTCTATCAGGGACAGCGTTATAAATATTTTTTGGAATGAATTGAAAAATGACCAGAAAATCCCATTTGTCATTGACGATTCGGTTGCTTTTCTTTATAAGGGTTCAGCCAACTCTGTTTCCTGGGCTGGAGATTTTAGCGGATGGAATCCGTCAGTTACAGCTTACAAAGGAAAAAAAGTTGGTTTGACAAATATTTGGAGAGTCGTGGCTTCTTTCCCCATAAACGCGCGGCTGGATTATAAAATTGTGGTCAACAACAATTGGATTTTGGACCCGGCAAATCCTCACCAGCAGTGGAGTGGTTTCGGACCAAATTCGGAATTGCGTATGCCTGAGTGGATTATCCCCATAGAAACAATTCGCCGCCCGGACGTGCCTCGTGGTTCATTTTCAAGTAATATAAATATTTACAGTGTTCCGCTCGCATATTCGACAAACTACCGTGTATATACACCGGCTGGCTATGATTCGCTTCAAAACCTGCCGGTAGTTTATGTTACCGATGGACATGAATACGCGGATGACCGGTTGGGAAGTATGCTAATTGTTCTTGACAATCTTATCGCGGATAATTTGATTGAACCAGTTGTCGTGGTATTTATCGATCCGCGACAGCCTTCCAATCTCTCAAATAATCGAAGGGCTGAACAGTACACGATGAATGAAAATTTTGCCAGTTTTGTGGCTGATGAACTTGTTCCCCAAATCGATGCAAATTATAAAACCAATCCCAATCCTGAAAAACGCGCGATACTGGGCACTTCATTGGGAGGAATCAATTCCGCCTATTTTGGAATCACTCGTCCTGATAAATTCAGATGCATTGCGATTCAATCTCCGGCATTTCATCACAAACCTCAAATTTATTCCCTGTATTCTGATTCTACCACGCTACCCCTTTCCGTGTTTATGAGCACAGGTGTTATCCACGACACAGAAAGCGCGGCACGGCAAATGAAACAAATAATGGAAAATAAAGAATACCCGTTAAAATATATTGAAGTGAATGAAGGTCATTCATGGGGAAACTGGCGGGCGCTGCTTGATGATATGCTGATTTATTTTTTTGGGGAAACGACTTCAATTAAAAGGAGCGAAAATGTTCAACCGGATAAAAGTTTTTTCCAATTGAACAATTATCCGAATCCTTTTAATCCGGCTACATCTATTTGTTTTTTTTTGCCGGAATCCCAAAGAGTAACTTTGGAAGTTTTTAATGTGCTGGGTCAGAAAATAATTTCCATGATAAATAATGAATATCTCTCCTCCGGTTTTCATTCGGTAAATTTTAATGGTGGAGGGAAATCAAGCGGAATTTATTATTATAGATTATCGAATTTAAATGAATTTCAATCAGGAAAAATGCTTTATGTCAATTAAAAAAGCACCTGTAAACACAAAGTGGTAAAAATGTTATTATGATTGATCTTGTCTATTTACTGGGGATATTATTATTTGTTTATGCTGTTTCAAAATACAAACATTTCTTATGGAACAAGAAAGTATTAATCCGTATTAGAGAAAACTGGGGAAAAATACCAGACAAGCAATTTGACCTACGGATAGCGAAAGACTTTTTCAAAATCAGGTCTGAAAAATTCAATAAAGATTTCATAGATGATGAAACTTGGGATGATCTGGATTTAAATGAAATGTTTGAGATTACTAACCGGGGAATAACTCCCATTGGAGCTCAATACCTGTATTTTTTGCTCAGGCATCCTGTTTCAAAATTAACTATTTTAAAACAACGCGAAACGCTAATAAATGAATTTTCGAAAAATCAGAAATTACGTGAAAAAATCATTTTGAAGCTAATGAATTTGAGAGATAAAAATGTCAGATATTTAGCTTATTCTTTATGGAAGCCTCTGCCCGATAAACCGAAACTGTCATTTTTATTAACGTTGTTATCACTAAACGCGATTGTAATATTGTTGCTTGTTGGTATGAAATTGATTTCTGTGATTTATCTATCTGTACCATTTGTTTTTCATATGTTTATCAGATGGCGAGTTAAACGGAAAATTAATGAATTTATTGTCTCGTTCCAATTTCTCGGAGTATTGATTCGAACAGCCGAGGAGATAAGTTTAATAAAAATGAGCGAAATACAAGATATTCAGAAAACATTAAAAGAGCATTTAAGCGGGACCAAACTAATTGCTGATAAAATTTTCGCTCTACAATTCAAGGATGAATTCGGACTTTTTGAATATATAAATATCTATTTTCTGTTCGATGTTTCAGGGTTTTATTCCGCGTTGAATAAGATTAGAAGCAATATTGAGAAACTGAGAGGCTTGTTTGAAACGATTGGGCATTTGGATGCAATGCTTTCAGTTGCTTCTTTCCGTGAAGAGTTTGGGAATTATTGTTGTCCTGAATTTCAAAATAAAAGTGATCTTTTTTATGTGAAAAATATTTATCACCCATTGTTGAAAACTCCTGTTCCGAATTCATTCCAATTTGAATCGAAAAGCACTTTAATTACCGGTTCAAATATGTCCGGTAAAACAACATTTTTGAAAACCATGGGCGTTAATGTCGTATTGGCACAGACGATTTTTACATGTTTGGCAGAAAGATACCAGGCGCCATTCATACGTGTTGTTTCATCAATTGGCAGATCGGACAATCTTTTAACAGGAAAAAGCTATTACCTCGCTGAAGTGGAATCAATATTGAAAATTATAAAAGCGGCTGATTGTAAGGAAATCCATCTGTTTCTGATAGATGAAATTTTCAGAGGAACCAATTCAGTTGAACGTCATGCTGTTTCTATTGAAGTATTAAATTACCTGGCAAATAATAAAGACTTTGTAATGGCTGCTACTCATGATTTGCAATTAACAGAAGTTATGAATAAAAATTATAATAACTTTCATTTTCGTGAAGTAATGAATGAAGATGGGTTGGGTTTTGATTATTGTATTCATTCCGGACCCACCACTTCAAAAAACGCCATTGCTTTGCTTGATTTTGTAGGATACCCCAAGCAAATAGTTAATTCTGCAAAAAAGAGAGTCAAAAATAATTTAGCCTGAATTATTCACAAACATTAATTAAAAGTGGTATAATTTAATTTATATCAATTTGTTAAATCTGATTGATGTTTGAAAATCAGTTTTTGCGTTTTATTCCTTAATGTGTGAATAATTCAGGTTATCCCGCTACCTTTAACAATATGATGAATAATGCGGGTTAGGAAAGAATAATAAAAATGTTTGATAATCAATGTCACTTTGGAAAAATGAAAATGATGAGAATAGTTTATATTTTTATCATGATAATGTTGTCGGGAATAGTAACATCTGAATTATCAACTGCTAATGGCGAGCAAAAGAATAATAATTATAATGTCCCCCAATGGGCAAAAAAAGTTGTCTGGTACCAGATTTTCCCGGAGCGGTTCAGAAATGGCGACCCGGCAAATGATCCTGAAGTGCAAGACATAAAAGGTTCCTGGCCCCATGACTGGACATCACCGTGGGAAGTTCATCCATGGACTTCCGATTGGTACAAATTGCAGCCATACGAGAAGAAGAATGGCAAAAATATTTGGTTCAACATTCAGCGCCGTCGCTATGGCGGTGATTTACAGGGAGTAATTGATAAACTGGATTATTTGCAGGAGCTGGGAATAGGAGCGATTTATTTTAATCCGGTTTTTGAATCACCCTCCAGTCATAAATACGATGGCGCCACTTATCATCATATTGATCCCAATTTCGGTCCCGATTTAGAGGGAGACCGGGAATTGATAAATCAGGAAATTCCTCACGATCCATCCACCTGGGTTTGGACAGAGGCAGATAAATTGATGTTAAAGCTTATTGGTTTGCTGCATGACAGGGGGATCAAAGTTATTTTTGATGGTGTGTTTAACCACATGGGACTCAATAGCTGGGCATTCAAAGATGTAAAAGAAAAACAGCAGCATTCAATTTACAAAGATTGGTTTTCGATCAAATCCTGGGAAAACTCGGACAAAAAAACAAAATTTGATTATCAAGGCTGGTTTGGATTTCGTGAATTGCCAGAATTGAGAGAAGATAAAAATGGGATTGTGGAAGGACCGAAAAAGTATATTTTTGATATTACAAAGCGATGGATGGATCCGAATGGAGATGGAAAAACAAATGACGGAATTGACGGCTGGAGACTGGATGTCGCGTTTTGCGTCTCTCACAAATTCTGGAAAGATTGGCGGAAACATGTTAAGTCAATTAATGCTGATGCTTATCTGACCGCGGAAGTCATTGACCACATATCAGTACTCAAGCCATATTTGCAGGGCGATGAGTTTGATGCTGTGATGAATTATAATTTCGCTTTTACCTGCGCTGAATATTTTTTTAATGAAAAAGATAAAATTAATACCAGTCAGTTTGATAAAAAATTGAGGCGGTTAAGAGAGGCATTCCCGGATGAAGTAACTTACACAATGCAAAATTTATTCGGAAGTCATGATGCTAATCGCATCGGGTCTCACATCGTAAACAGGGATTTGGCAAACTACCGGAATTGGGGACGTTATCACGGAATTTCAAAAGGAGATAATCCAAAATGCAAAACACGGAAACCAACAACAAATGAATTGCAACTGCAAAAACTGTTCGCTATTTTTCAGATGACTTATGTGGGCGCGCCGATGATTTATTGCGGCGATGAAGTTGGCATGTGGGGTGCGAATGATCCATGCTGCCGGAAACCGATGATTTGGTCTGATCTGAAATATGAAGATGAAGTTTATTTTCCTGATCAATCAGAAAAAGAGAAATCCGACAGGGTGGAGGTAAATCAGGATTTATTCGCTCATTTCCAAAAATTGATTCGGATTCGAAATCAGTATCAGGCGTTACAGCTTGGAGATTTTAAGCCACTGCTTGTTGATGACCAAAATGGTATTTATTCTTTTTCAAGATGTTATGAGGGGCAATATATTATTGTCATTTTGAATAATGGGGATATTGTTCAGACGGTTCAACTGGAGGAAACTGATGGTAGGTTTTACGATTTGTTGAATGAGGATGTTTTTTTAGTTGATGAAAATAACCTTACTGTAAACGTAAAAGCAAAATGGGGGAGAATTCTGTTGAGAGAAGAGAAATTAGAATAATACCTGATTTTTTAAATTGAACTTTCTATTACATTTTTCTTGATTATATTTACACTATTTACGGATTGATTTTGGAGTGAAGTAACTGCGTTACTTTATGCAGCAAAACAATTGCCGCATTCCAAATTAAAATAAGAAGTTAATTCAAATTATTAGCTGTTCGTGTTAGAATTTTAGGCAATAAGTAATGCTTATTATTGACTTTAAAACAATGAGTACCAAATAAATTAAGATATGGAGAAGATTATGAACAATGTCGATATTAATAATGCGATGACAATAAAATTGTCAGATACCTTGCCGCCGGATCCCACCTTTGAACCGGGAATCAGGCGCGCGCCCAATCGCGGCTTGGATTTATCAAAAAACGAAATAGTGATAGCGCTAAAAAACGCGCTCCGCTATATTCCTGAAAATTTACATGAAACTTTAGCGCCAGAATTTTTAAATGAATTGAAAACAATGGGGAGAATTTATGGTTACCGTTATCGTCCGCAAGGGAAGATATACGGGAAACCTGTTGATGAATATAAGGGGATTTTACCAGCCAGGGCGCTACAGGTAAACATTGATAACAATCTTGATTTTGATGTGGCTTTGTATCCCTATGAATTGACGACCTATGGCGAAACAGGACAATTATGCCAGAACTGGATGCAATACCGGTTGATAAAAAAATATCTTGAGGTTGTAAAAGAAGATCAAACGCTGGTGGTCAGCTCGGGTCATCCGTTGGGAATTTTCCCTTCACATGAAATGGCGCCCAGGGTGATTTCCACCAATGGCTTGATGGTCGGGCAATGGGATAATCCTGAGTATTTTAAGAAAGTTACAGCAATGGGTGTTTCCAATTATGGTCAGATGACTGCCGGCGGCTGGATGTACATTGGACCACAGGGCATTGTTCATGGAACTTACATTACGGTTTTAAACGCGGGAAGGAAATACCTGGGTATCGATGATGATAAGGATTTAAAAGGAATATATTTCGTCTCTTCGGGATTGGGCGGGATGTCAGGCGCGCAGCCCAAAGCAATGGAAATTGCCGGGGGAATTTGTGTCATTGCCGAGGTTGATTACAGTCGAATAAAAACACGGCATGAACAAGGCTGGGTAAGCAAAGTCTCGGCTGACCTTGAGGAAGTCTCCCAATGGATGACTGAGTATAAAAATAGTGGGAAATCAGTTTCCATTGCTTATCATGGAAATATAGTTGATCTGTTAGAATACCTTGACAATCATCAGATTCATGTCGAATTGATTTCGGATCAAACCTCCTGTCACGCGGTTTATGAAGGTGTTAGTGGATGAATCACTGCGGCGTCATTATCGCGTGTTAAAAAAACTCACTAACAAAGGAAGCTATTTTTGGGACTACGGGAACAGCTTTATGGCTTCGATTTTTGATGCGGGGGAAAAAGGGATTGCTAAAAACGGGATTGATACGACCGAGGGATTTATTTGGCCATCTTATGTGGAAGACATTATGGGACCGGTTTGTTTTGACAAAGGTTTCGGGCCTTTCCGTTGGGTTTGTCTTTCAGGAAAAGAGGAAGATTTGCGTAAAACTGATCAGGCTGCTATGTCAGGTTTGGACCCATCATTAAGTGCATTGCACAGGGATAATTATTTTTGGATAAAAAACGCGGAAGAAAATAAGTTGGTAGTTGGTACAAAAGCGCGGATTTTTTACACTGATGAAGAAGGTCGCGTGGAGATCGCCCTTAAATTTAACGAAATGGTTCGCAATGGCGAAATCGGTCCTGTACTAATGGGGCGGGATCATCATGACGTTTCAGGGACGGATTCTCCTTTCCGGGAGACTGCCAATATTTATGACGGCAGTCGCGCGACAGCCGACATGTCTGTACAATGTTATGCCGGCAATGCGGCGCGGGGCATGACGCTGGTTGTTCTTTCCAATGGTGGCGGAACCGGAATTGGCAGAGCCAGCAATGGTGGATTCGGGCTGTTATTGGATGGCAGCGAAAAAACAGACAGCATTATTAGAAACGCTTTGTCCTGGGATGTTATGGGCGGACTGGCGCGCAGAAGCTGGGCACGCAATGAAAATGCGGTTGATACTTCTTTGGAATGGAATAAAAAACATCAGAATGAAGGGCATATTACGCTGCCGTTTCTGACAAAAGAGGGATTAGTGGAA
>NBLI01000051.1 GCA_002084535.1 Candidatus Zhuqueibacterota bacterium 4572_119 | reverse complement strand
AGTAACCAATGTACCAGTAACCAATGTACCAGTAACCAATGTACCAGTAACCAAATCAGGAGTGTATGATGAAAACAAAACAAATAATAATTTTGCTGCTGGTATTAATATTGGCCAATATGAGTTTCGCTTTGGATTTTAAGAGCAAGCAGCCAATATTAATTACGTCCGCCGGTCAAAGCGCCGATGTACTGATGGCAAAAATTCTGGCGAAAAAAGCAAATTTAAAATTCACTATTGATAAATCCGCCAAACCGGAACAACTGAAAGATCACGCCAGTCTTATTTTAGTCACGGGTGGTAGTTCAAAAGGATTGGGCGCCGCGAAAACTGACAAACAGCAGGAGCTTGACCGAATTAAGCTACTCATTGATGCCGCAAAAAAAAGTAAAACAAACATCATTGTAATGCATCTTGGCGGCAAAGCGCGGCGTGGTAAACTTTCGGATGTATTCAACCAATTAGCCACTGAGAACGCTGATTACCTCATCGTGGTTAAAAGTGGTGATGAGGACAAATTTTTCAGCAATATCGCCAAAGAGAAAAAAATTCCCATCAAATTAATTGATAAAATTATGGAAGCCGGGGATGTAATGAAAAGTATTTTTGGTGAATAAAGAATAAGCGAGTTCGTTTCATCAGATAGTTTTTTCCATGTGAAACGTCAAACGTGAAATGTGAAACGAAAGACTTTTGTTGTATTTTAATGCATGTTTAACATTTCAAAAAGGTAAACCATGAAAAATGTATTACAAAAAAGTTCAACTTTGACCTTAATCTCGATCTTAATCTTTATCTTTGCCTCAATTCTTACAGCAGAGGAAACAGGTAAAAACGGCATGGTCGTAACAGCGCATCCAATGGCATCCGAATTTGGTCTGGAAATTCTGAAGTCAGGAGGAAACGCGGTAGATGCAGCAGTTGGTTCAGCCATCGTTCTCGGTGTAACAGAGCCGCACGCGTCCGGATTTGGCGGGGGTGGTGGAATGTTGATTTATCTGCACGATTTAGATAGCTTGACTTACATAAATTATTATGCCCGTGCGCCGAGGCTGATCCCCACAAATTATAATTCATATTGGGAAAGAAAGTCTGCTATTTCAGTACTTGTCCCGGGCAATGTTGCCGGTCTGCATCTTGCTTTGCAAAAATACGGTACAATTTCATGGGAAGATTTGCTTAAAAGGGTCATTAGCAAAGTAAAGAATGGATTTGAGGTTGATGAAAAGTTTTATAAAATAATTCTTGACTCCTACGAATCCCTATTAAAGTATTCCCAAACAAAAGCAATATATTTAGTTAATGACTTTCCACCTGAAGTTGGACAAAAAATTCAAAACCACCGAATTTTGCTCACACTGGAAAAACTGGCAGAGGGCGGACCTGATATCTTCTACAAAGGAGAAATCGCAGATTCCATTGAAGCCGCTATGATCAGAAATGGAAGCGGATTACGTAAATCGGACCTGGAAGCATACCGCCCAATTGAGTTGCAGCCTGTTAGAGGAAGCTACCGGGGATACGAAATTGTTTCTGCTCCACCGCCACAATCCGGTACAACGATAGTTGAAATTCTCAATATTTTAGAATTTAAAGACCTTTCAGCAATGGGTGATTATACAAACAGTATTCCTTCATTTCATTTCATGGTAGAAGCAATGAAACGCGGCTTTGCGGATCGATTATTTTATTTGGGTGATCCAAAATTCATCGATGTACCGGTGAGCGGCTTAATCTCTAAAGATTTTGCAGAGTCACGATTTCAAACAATAGATATGCAGCGGGCGGATCCAGTGAATCCAAAGGAAACTCCTTTTGGGGACATGACGCCGTTTTTGGAAAAGAAAGACCCTGATTCACAAAACAAAGATGGCAGCACAACCCATATTTCTGTAGTCGATGGCGCGGGTAACGCGGTCTCTTTAACGCAAACGCTGAATCACTTTTGGGGATGCGGTGTGAGCGTTTGTGGATTTCTACTCAATAATGGTATGACAGCTTTTTCGAGTACGAATCCCGCCAACAATGTCCAATCAGGGCGACAGCCAAGAAGTACAATTTCTCCAACAATGATGTTCAAAGAAAAAGACCTTCGCGTGGTTGTTGGTTCACCCGGCGCCGGACGAATCATCTCTACTGTTGTGGAAGTAATTTGCAATTTGGTTGATTTTGATAAAACCGCTGAACAGGCAAACCAAGCGCCGCGATTTCACAGCCGGAAATGGATTAACAATTTACCTGTAGAGGATCGCTTCTCTCCGGAAATGCTGGAAAAGTTAAAAGAGATGGGACACCGCGTTCAGGTTTTGGGGCAAATGGATTTATTTTTTGGAGGTGTGCAATTGATCGTGGTTGACCCAAAAAGGCAGCTCCTGATCGGCTCATCTGATTTGCGTCGATCCGGGGTGGCAATAGGGTATTAATTTGTTCCTAAACTGGACACACCGGAATTAATAGGAGATAGGTTAAGATTTAGATTAAGAAAGGATTTACGTTTTTTATATCTCTTAATCTCAACCTTGACCTCAATCTTAACAATTAGTATCAGCATTTTTATTTTACAAATTTTAAAATAGGTTCACTGCTATAACGAATCTCTGACAATTCTTGATAGTAATTACTTTACAAAATAATTATTGAAAAGATGAAAATGAAAAAAAATCACTTTAAACTACTGCTCGTTTTATTTGCATTGCTAATTTGGAATATTCAATTCGCCGGCGCATCACCGAAATACTCAGAAGAAAATAATGAGGAATGTACGATCGGTGTTGCTTCAGGAAAAGCTACATCAGATGGAAGACCGCTGATTTGGAAAACAAGGGATACATCATCCAGGGACAATGAAATCAAATATAACACTTCTTATAAATATAAATTTGTTTCCGTGATAAACGCTGGCGGAACATTAGCCTGGATGGGAGTCAATGAAAAAGGTTTTGCCATTCTTAATTCAAATTCTTCTGACCTGGAAAGTGGTTCGTCCGGTCCGGGAAACGGTACGCTTATGAAAATCGTTCTTGGTAACTGCGGAACTGTTCTTGATTTTACAAACTTTTTGGATAGCACCAATGTTACCGGGCGCCAGACAGCAGCAAATTTCGCGGTTATCGACTCTACAGGCGCCGCGGCGATTTTTGAAACCGCGGGATACGAATACTGGAAATTCGATGCCAACGACTCGACCATTGCTCCCAATGGCTACGTGCTTCGCACGAATTTTGCGTTTAATGGCGCCGCGAGGGACGGACTTCACGATGGTCTTTACAGCATTGAAAGATATCGCCGGCAGCGCGACTTGATGAGCGATTTTTATGCCGGAGACACGCTGAATTACCACTCTATCATTCGTTACCAAATGAGGGATTTTTCCGATTTTAACAGTGAGCCAGTACCGGTGCCGTTTCCTGATAGATGGCTGTCCTACCGACCATTCGGGTATATTTATGCCGGTGTTAGTATCTGCCGCTCCAGTACTGCATCAACTTCTGTCATACAAGGAGTGCTTCCCGGTGAGTCTTCGCTACTTAGTATTCTATGGACCATTCTGGGGCAACCCGCTGCTGGAATCGCTGTCCCCTATTTCCCGGTGGGCAATGCGCCATCAGCCGCGAACGGACCGGATACAGCACCGCTGTGCGATATTTCCGGGGACATCAGATCTCTACTCTTTGATTACGCTGAAAATTCGCATTACATTGATTCATACAAATTGCGGAATGAAGACGGTTTTGGTTTGTGGGCGAATATTTTTCCGGCGGAGGATTCTATCTTTACCATAGCTGAAGAAAATTTATCTCGTTGGCGATCTACCGGTTTTTCAGTTTCTGAAATATTAGCAACAGAAACATCCCTGGCACAATACGCGCTTCAAACCCTCAATAACGAGTATGATCGAATGATCACAGCGGTTGAAGAAGAACTAATTCCAGTGCTGTCACCGAATGAATTCGTCCTGGCACAAAATTATCCAAATCCGTTTAATGCCGCCACAACCATTGGATTTTATTTACCGGCGAGTTCATTTATAACGTTAAAAATTTATAATCTTTTGGGTGAAGAGGTTGCCACTCCGATTTCGGGAGCAATGGAAGCCGGTTCTCATGTAGCAGAAATTAGCGGTATGAACCTGGCAACAGGAATTTACTTTTATCGTCTGGAAGCACATACGCTGAATTCCGAAAGAGTTCTTCTTTTTAGAAACACTAAAAAATTTCAATATATAAAATGATTTTCAGAACCTGGTAACTTATTAGAATATTAGAAAATAGAACACGGGTGACACAGATTACGCTGATTAACACAGATTTTTAATCCGTTTAAATCCGTGTCATCCGCTAAATACGCCATAGGCGCATCCGCCTATGGCGTGATCCGTGTTCCATGTTTTTTGTATCATGTACAATAAGTAATCACAATTCCATTAAATATTCCCGGAACCTAAAAATGAAAAAATTTAAATTTTCTTCTCGCTATTTTTCAGCATTATTATTAACAGTCCTGTTTTTATTATCCAATAATCCAAAGTCATTTTCACAAACAAATGAATACCTGACCACCGAAAGCAGAAAAATCCACGATCAATTCTGGGCAGCGGATTCTTTGATATTTGATCAAATGATGGAAGGAACAGATTTTCAAACGCCGGTGTTTATTTTTGACAGCAAAATAGAGGGTCCAGCCGTTCTGATCATCGGCGGAACTCACGGCAATGAACCAGCCGGTTTTGAAGCCGCGCACCGACTGCTGAAGCTTTTCTTTTCAAATAAGATTTTAAAAGGAAAAATTTTCATCATTCCTGAATCTAACAAAAATGCCGCTTATAAAAATAAGCGCCGCATTCCTGTGCCTGATAGCGTAGATAAGGAAATGGGAAATCTCAACCGCTGCTATCCCGGCGAAAAAAACGGATTGCCCATGCAGCAAATGGCATTTGAGATTACCCGGCTTATTAAAAAAGAAAATATCAGTCTGGTACTGGATTTGCATGAAAGTCCACGCTATCATCTTGAATCTGTTAACAAAAAAGATGAATATCACGGGTTGGGTCAGACATTAATTTACACAGTCAATGAAAGAGCTGTTTGGTTGGGGATGGTGGCTGTTGATTTTTTGAACGAGAATATCCCGCAGGGTATCAAACGATTCACCTTAGTCGAACAGCCCATCAAACACAGTTGCGCCTGGTCAGCTGGCGAAAATTTTAATATCCCTGCTTTTACTGTTGAGACATGCCGGAAATTACCGCTTGAGGAACGAATCGAATATCAAATAAAAACGGTGATCGTGATGCTGAAAGAGGAGGGAATAATTTAATCCTTATTTGAGCTATTTCTAAATAATGGATGGCAGTTTGGTATGGAGCTTCCTGGGTCTCCATCCCGAGTATTTTTTTTGAATACATTAACTGTGTTAATGTAGTTGTATCACAGTTACAGCACTCCATAATAAAAATCATTTTATAAATTTTGGAGTACATTAACTGCGTTAATGCCAGGAGGTGAAGCCGCCCAAAAAACATGAAATTTATCAACTCAACATTCAAAATGAAAAAGATTTTTCCTGTCCTTTTTACATAAACTACGTCAATGTAGCTGTAGCACAGTTACCGCACTCCAGAATACTCTAAATATCAAAGCTGCATAAAATGTGATGAAATCATAATCTATTCTGAAAACAATACCTCCATTTGTGCTTAAATTCAAAAATGAACCATCCCCAAAAACTTACGTTGTTATAAGTAGAAACAGGGAGAAACAATTGAAGCAGAATACAGACGACTATTTGATGGGACAATTTCAGGGCGGGGATGAGTCCGCGTTTACCATACTGGTAAACCGCCATAAACGGGATATTTTCAATTTCGTTTTATTGAAAATAAAAGACCGGGACCTGGCGTCGGATTTGACACAGGATGTTTTCATCAAATTGTTTAATTCCATTGAACAGTATCAACCTGCCGGGAAATTCAAATCATGGCTGCTTCGCATTGCTCATAATGTTTGCATCGACCAATTCCGAAAAAAACCCAAAGCGGTTATTTTATCCCTGGATGATAATCCCGATTCTGATAATAATCTATCGCTTGAAAATAGAATTGTGGATAAGGAAGCAAATCCGGAAATAGAAATCGAAGCCCTCGAATCAAGGGAAAGTATCCAACAGGCGATGGAACTTCTCCCTGAAAAACAGAAGACAGCATTAGCCCTTTGTCAACACCACGGATTTAGCTACCAGGAAATCGCTGACATTGAGAAATGCCCGGTAGGGACGATCAAATCAAGAATTCATAACGCGATGAACAATGTCAGAGATTATTTGAAGGAGCATGATTTATTATGATCGTATCATATATTGAATATTTTCTGATACTTTACCAGGACAAACCAAAACCGTAAAGAGATGAATAGAACACGGATGACTCGGATTGCGCTGATTCTCACAGATGTTTAATCCGCTTAAATCCGTGTCATCTGTGTCATCCGTGTTCCATTAAAATGTTAAACGCTAAAATATATCCCAAACCGGAGGAAATCCATTGAACTGCAAAAATGTAAAAAATAATTTAACAGCCTACATTCACGGCGAGTTGGATAAAAACGAATTAAAAACCATTCATCAGCATTTAGCCGTTTGTGAAGATTGTTTGCGGGAGGAAATTGAATTACGAAAGACAGGACGGTTATTGGATCAATTCCAAATGGAAGCGCTGCCGGAGAACTTTGATTTTCAGCTGCGGCAAAAAATGAAACAAACCAGGCGATTTAAAATCAATGCAACCGGAAGTGTTCGCAGGATAATTTACGCGGTTGCCGCGACATTGCTTTTAACATTGGGATTGGAATTTATTGCTTATCAATTTTTTACTGCAACTACTCAACCTTCAAAATTCGCGGATTACCCGTCAAATAAAACGGTTTTTAAATCAGTTCAGTATGACAAAAATGAATTGTCATGGAAAGAACGGTATATGGCAAAATTCAAAACCGAAACAGTCAGCCAGATTTTTGAAAACCAAATTTAACAGCCCGTTTTCTTAAAAAAGTACTTTGCCTGAAACCTTTAGTGTCTGTCTGAAAATTCAGTTTTTTTGTCATTCCGAGCGGAACGAAACGAATTCAAGGATTCTGTATTTTCGGACAAATTAGTAGTTTACCAGATTTCTCCCCGGCAATGCGGGATCGAAATCACACTATTTCTGATTTTTTGCCATAAAAAACATTTCAAATTGAAGAATATATATAATTATTCATGAGGTTTAAAAATGAAAATAAAAGCTATCATTATTGTGATTATAACTTTGTTGCTTTTTATAACTTGCGCGGATAAAAAAAACAACATTGAATCAATCTTTAACCAGGCGGAAAAATTGCAGAAAGATGTTTTGAAAAGCGTCAATCAAATCGCGTCATGCAAAGAGAAATATGAGACCATTCTCAAACAAACGCCTGAAAGTGAATTCGCGCCCCAGGCATGTTACCAGCTGGGCAAGCTCAATGAGATATTTGACCATTATGATGAAGCGGTTGCGTATTATAAAAAATTACTTTCATTTTACCCGGAGCATTCTCTTTGCGCGGATGCTTTGTTTAATATCGCGAGAATCAACCGAGTCTATCTGGACAAAAAAGCGCAAGCGGTCAATTATTACGATCAGCTAACTGGACTTTGTCCTGATAATAATTTATCCTTTCAGGCTATGATTGAAAAAGGTAAAATCTTCATCCATGACAAAGAATGGGAACAAGCAATACAGTGCTATGAACAGATCATTCAACAATATCCCAATCACCGGGTTTGTGACGATCTTATGGCGCGGATGGCTGAAATTTACCAGGCTAATTTAAAGGAACCGGAAAGCAGTATTAAAATGTATCAAAAATTATTGAATTCTTACCCCAATAGCCCGTGGACGGAGCTTGCTAAAATCCGTATCAATGAGTTTGCAGAAGGAGGCAAAAAAAATGAAAAATAAAAATATTATAAAATCAATAATGTTCGTTTTGCTTGCTCTTTTAATCTTTAGCTGCAAGGAAAATAAACCCAGGGGAGATGAATTTCACTGGTCCCCGGATGGAACAAAACTGGTTATGATAAACCTGGAATCCCGTGAGTTGCTGCTGGTCGAAGTTGAAAATAACAAAATCCAAAACATTGAATTAATCGATAGTTACAAAGATCATAAAAAGAGGATTTTATCACATGGCTGGGCACCGGACGGCAATTACATACTCTATTCAAAAGTAGTTGAAAAACATTTAGATACTTTTATTTACTCAATTGCTGAGAAGTCGAGCATTTGTATTGGTCAATTATCCGGAGATATAAAAGAAAAGTCTTACGAAATACGATCTAACCCAGTTTGGCTGCAAAATGAGAATCTGGTCATCTTTCCCGAAAAGCTGAAAAACAATGAAATGAGACTGGTCATGCTAACACCAGAAGGCTTGAAGAAAAAAATAAGTCATAGTCTAAAAACGAGAGAAATGCAAATACAGCTTTCACCCGGTGAAGACTGGATTGCTTATTCAATTGACAAGCAAATAAATTCTCCAGCCAACGATTTGTGGAGAATAAAAAAAGATGGTTCCGGCAAGCAAAAACTTTACAGCGGAAAAACCATCTCCGAGTTCAACTGGTCGCCCGATGGAAAATATATTGCACTTATCGAATCAGAAACTACCCAAAAAGACACATTGACCAAACTTGTTTTACTGGACATCAAAAAAGC
>NBLI01000050.1 GCA_002084535.1 Candidatus Zhuqueibacterota bacterium 4572_119 | reverse complement strand
TTACTATCAAAGTACTAATATATGATAATAGTAAAACAAATAATCAACCAGTCCAGACTTTATCTGGTAAAAATACAAAAAGCTGGAAGACAGCCCTAAAATCATTAATAAAAAAACTACCACAGTTTTCAGGTAGTTCCAATTAAACAAAACCTTTGTTCCTCTCACAATTCTCAAAAAATACCAGAAATCAATTAAAGCAAGAATGAGAAGGCTGTAGCCAGCGAAATTTTGAAAATACAAAAGCCGAAATAAAATCATACCAATTGGCACCAGCACCAGATAATTTCCTGCCAACCAAAAAGAAAATGTTAAAAGTGTTGAGATAGTTATTTTTTTTCGGGTAATCAACGCTAACACCCTGATCAATATCGCGAAAAGAATAAAATATAAAAACATAAAAGCTGAAAAAATCAGAATCAATAAAAGCGGATTCCAAACCAGTTCGGCAATGTAATCTTTCATCTCAAATGGCGCTAAAATTAACGTAAGTAGATGATCAAATGGTTGTTGCTCCTTGAAAAAAAACAACTGCGATGCCATCACAAGACCTGCTCCCATCGAAATAAAAACACCAATTATAATTGTATGGGATGGTGGAATTTTTCTGCCATCACGAAGATCTGTGTAAAAGCCGTGAGGGTGGACAAAAATTCTTTTGACATTCTCCCGGAAATATCGGCGGCTATTAACGATGAACAGGAAAATGAGCAGAAGCGCCAGTCCGACGATCAGAAAAATTTCCGAGTCAGCAATACCAATGTCAATGCCGGGATTATACCGGCATTTTCCCTCCCGGTACAAAGACTGCACTGCTTCAAAAGCCAATCGCTTTTCCCGGTAAATGTCCGTTAGTCCTTCCGGGCGTAATGATCTGTCTGGCAGATAACCATAAATAGTCGAAGAATAATTTCCATAATAATCCGCCAGCGTCGAAATAAAACAACCATCAATTTCAGGGAAGTCTTTAATTCCATCCCAGGCTTGAGCAATTTCCAAAACCTGGTATTTTTGAAAAATCGCGTCATCCTTGATATTTTGCGTGAAGCCTAATTTTGGGGAACCAAAAGACAATACGATCCTTGGATAACGGGAATCTTGTTTAATCCAATTATTCATATTGGGTTGAACATTACTTTTGTCCACACCGAACAAAGATATTGCTGAAAAAATTTCACATGAAGTCGTTATTTCACTTGACGGCGCAGAAAAATAGCTGTAAAATTGAACATTGTGTGGAGCTATTATTTCCCGGCAAAGAACATTTAAAAATTCAAAAGTTTCCAGGTTAGAGCCGGGAAACTCCCCTCCAATACCAAAGGCAAATATTGAAACATTGTTCTCATCCCGGTCAACAATATCCGACATATAATCCCTGATGCTCGTCAAAAAAACATTTGATTCCATTTTGTGAGGAGGCACATGACTGAGCGGCAGCTCTTCGAGAAGAAACAAACCGATACTATCGCAGGCATGAACAACAAACGGGTGCGGTGGATGATTGATCACGCGGATAGCGTTGGCGTTCAATTGTTTCACCAACTCCAGGTCCCGCAGTAGGCTTTTTTTATCAAATAACGCGCCATCGATTAAATAATCCTCCACCCAGTTTACGCCTTTCAGGTAAAGCCTTTCCCCGTTGAGAAAAATGTTGCCATCAAAAAAATCAAGTTGTTTTAGTCCCAAAACTTCTTGATGCTCGTCGATGACATTGTTTTTTTGCAGCAATTTTATTTTTAATTTGTATAAAAAAGGAGTTGCCGGGCTCCAGAGTTGAGGATTTTTGATTGATATCTCATGTGAAATTGGAAGCGTGGGCGAAATGGCTGCCACATCAATTTCTTTTTTTTGCCGGCTAATAATTTTGTTTGAGCGGGTTGAGAAAATTTCTACCAAATAGCTAAATTTTTGAGTTTGAGATGCCCTCTCCCCCAGATTCGCGAGATTGCCGTCCTTCCCTATTAGATTGAATTGTATTCCCAACTGACAGGAAGTAAAGTCTGAGTTAAATGTGTAATTAATTTTTGGTTTTTTAATTGACAAGTCCGGAAGCGCCAAGATATAAAGCGAACGAAAAATTCCAGCCGTGTTTTTTACTCCGTTGGGTTGGAATCGGGTCGGAATGGTATTTTTAGTATCCAGCCGGGTGTTTACTTTGATTTCTATTGTATTGTCCCGCTCCAGAAAAACAAAATCAGCCGGAATATTAATGTAAAAAGAACTATAACCACTGGCATGACTGCCGATAAATTTATCGTTGATAAAAATTTCACAATAATAATTAATTCCATAGCAGATCAATTTGAAAGACTTATTTTGAAAAGTTGAATCAACATTAAAAAACCGCTGAAAGATAATTTCCCCATCATAATTACAACTGGCTGGAATATCTACTTTTTTCCAATTATTTGTATCAGGAATACGGTAATTCCATTCACCATTTAACAAAATCATTTGCCGGTGGGTGTTCCCCCTTTCCCAGGTTAACGAGCTTTGAATTGACGCGTCAAGCGGGGCTGAAATGAATTTAATCCCATAGACATTAGGGGTTGCAGAAAAAAAATAAAATATAAAAAAAACTATTAAAAGTCCCTTTTTCATCATTAAACAAATCCAGATTTTAGAGTTGACTCATCTATGAAATCAATAAATATAATTGTTGATGGCACAATTTATTATTTAGTTGAAGTGTACGACATCTCTGTCTGCCACCAGTAACTGAGGTATCACGAACCATATAATTTTTTACTTTACTTTTTCCCAAATAATCACTATTATTTTAATCCCTCGTCTGCACAAACAAATTGTAACTATCGTTGAAAAAGCAATTAGAAAATTTGTAACCGCTCACAGGATACACAATAGAAAATTTTTATCAAACCGCTGAAGCGGTTGTAGAATTATCTTTACTTGTATCAACCACCATGATAAATTATGGTGATGGATCAAATTTGAAGCAACACCACAATTCATTGTGGTGGAAAAAAACGAGCAAAAAGCCGCTATTCAACCGCTTCAGCGGTTTCAAGATATTACTTTAATTTCAACCCTGTGATCGGTTACGAGAATTTAGCTTCAATTTAATAAAAATATTAAATTTGATTATCCCACAGTTTTTAATCAATAAGGAGTTTCGTATGTCGGATAAAGGACGCAAAGAAGCAAGAAGACCAAACCTGTTTGAATCGCTAATTCCTGTTGTCCTGCTCATGTTTTTTCTCGGCGTTTCCATTTTGAAATTTGGGTCCAGCCCGCATATTCCTTTGATCGGTGGTACAGCAGTAGCCGCGTTAATGGCGGTTCGATTAGGATATTCCTGGAATGAAATAGAAGATGGATTGATTCATGGAATAGTCCTCGCGCTCAAAGCGTGCCTTATTCTGCTGATCATCGGGACACTTATTGGAACCTGGATATTGAGTGGCATTGTCCCGACAATGATCTACTGGGGATTAAAAATATTGTCGCCCGGTATCTTTTTGGTGGCGACCTGCTTTATATGCTCATTGGTATCTCTCGCCACGGGGAGTTCCTGGTCAACAGCCGGGACAGTTGGCATCGCGTTAATCGGTGTTGGTCGCGGGCTTGGCGTGCCGCTGCCAATGGTCGCCGGCGCTATTATTTCAGGAGCCTATTTTGGAGATAAAATGTCTCCGCTTTCTGATACAACAAACCTGGCTCCGGCAATGGCGGGTACAGACCTGTTTACTCATATCCGGCACATGGTTTACACAACCGGACCCAGCCTGGTGATTTCTCTGATCATCTACGCTTTGCTGGGACTTCGCTACACAGGTCTGGAAATGCAGGCAGAAAATGTTGGCAAAATCATACAGACTCTTAAGTCAGGTTTTAATCTACATCCACTTTTGCTGCTTCCTCCAGCGATGGTTATTTTAATGGTTATCAAAAAAATACCCGCCCTGCCCGCGTTACTTGGCGGAACAGTTATTGGTGGAATTTTCGCGATGATTTTTCAGTCAAGCGGAATCGGGGAAGTAGTCAATGTTTCTTACAGCGGTTTTGTTTCTGAAAGCGGATTTAAGATGGTTGACGAATTGTTGACACGCGGCGGAATGGAGAGCATGTTTTATACGGTTTCACTTATCATGTGCGCGCTTTCCTTTGGCGGCGTGATGGAAAAAAGCAAAATGCTGGAATCGATCGCTTCTTCTATTTTAAAGTTAGCAAAAAGCACTGGCGCGCTTGTAACTGCAACGATTACAACCTGTATCAGTATGAATATTATCGCGCCGGATCAATATCTTTCTGTAGTCGTTCCCGGGCGTATGTACAAATCTGCATTTGAAGCTAAAAAGCTGCATCCGAAAAATTTATCGCGCTGTCTTGAAGACGCGGGAACACTTAGTTCCCCGTTGATACCCTGGAACACCTGCGGCGCTTTTATGTTTGCCACGCTGGGTGTGCATCCATTTGCGTATTTACCGTTTGCGTTTTTAAATTTGCTGAATCCTCTTGTGTCAATTTTTTATGGATTTACAGGAATAACGATGCACAAAATCGATGAGCCTGGCAGTTAAGCTGTTATATGAAAAATCAATTTGAAACTTCTTATTTTTGAAAAAGTTAAATTGTAAAGATCAAAAAAAGTATTACCAAATCATATTTTTTTGAATGATTTGTCCAATTATCCGAATAAAAATAAAATGCGTGGAGTCACAATGAAACATACTTTGAAAGTAGTTTTTTTAATTTCCCTGATAATGCTTTTGGCATGTTCCGGGCAAAATAAATTAATTAAAACAAACGAAAAATCCGGTCAAAAACAGGAAGCGCCCTTTCATCCAGTAGCAGCGGAAAATTTTATCCAGGGTACAATCAGTGAGCTCCACGACGATTATAAATCAGCCTTGTTGAGTTATTCTGAAGCGCTATTGTACGATTCATCTTCTGTAACGATTTATACAAAAATTGCTGAACAGTATATTCGGCTAAAAAAACTGGACAGCGCGGAAAAAATTTTGCTTAAAGCAACAAAGCGTTTCCCTGATGATATTGAGGTTCACCATATTTTAGCGTCAATTTACCTGACAAATCACCAGTTAAGCAAAGCAGAACAAGAGTTTAAAAAGATCCTTGAATTAGACCCGGAAGACGTTGATTCCAGGAATTATTTAATTACTATTTATATTGCCCAAAAACAGGATTTAAAGGTTGCTCAGGAATATGAAAAAATGATTGAGTTAGGCTATGGCAATCCTGAATTATGGATAAAAGCCGGAGATATTTATTTAAAAAGAAAAATGTATGATAAAACTGAAAAAATGTTCAAACAATTATTGAATGAATTTCCGGATGATGAAAGACCTTACCTGGCAATGGCAAAACTTGCACTGGTGAAAAAGGATACCACAAACGCTGTTTTTTGGTTTAAAAAGGGAATTGAAAAAAATTTTAATTTTGATACTTGTGTTGAAGAATTACGCGATATTTATATACTTCAGAAAAACTGGGATTTGGCGATACAGCTAATTAAGCAGGTCATTGCCAAAGATTTTTCAAAGGTGGAAAACTATCTGCGCCTTGGAGAACTATATTTCCAAAAGGGAGACACCGCGACAGCGCTAAAGGAATTTAAGAATACAACGGATCTGTTCCCCGATGATTTCAGAGCCCAGTTCAGCGTTGGCAGAATATATTTTCAAAAACAGAACTGGGGCGAAGCGGAAAAGTACTTAAAAAAAGCCATTACATTGAACGAAGGTTTTGAATTCGGCTGGGTTTGGCTGGGTTTTGTTTATGTGAGAACCAATCGTCTGGAGGAGGCTGAACAAAATTATCGGCGCGCTGTGGAATTATTCCCGGAAGCGGCGCGTATGCATTATTTTTTGGGTTCTGTTTTACAGCAACAACGCAAAAATGATGAGGCGCTTCCTGTTTTGGAAAAAACATTAAAACTTGATCCCAAAAATGTGGACGCTATGTCCGCGTTGGCAATGATTTATGATAACAGAAAAGTTTACAGCAAATCGGATTCACTTTATCAGGAAGCGATTAAGCTTGACCCGGAAGATCCTTTGATATTAAATAATTACAGCTACAGCCTGTCGGTAAGAGATTTAAAATTGGAAAGCGCGAAAAAAATGTCAATGAAAGCAGTCGCGGCGGATTCTACAAACGGTGCGTACCTGGACACCCTGGGCTGGATTTATTTTAAACTCGGGAATTATGAAGAAGCGCTCAAGTATGTCACCCGCGCGGTTGAGGTCAGGGACAGCTCGGCTGAAGTGTGGGAGCATCTCGGCGATATCTATGAAAAATTAAATGATCTTGAAGCTGCCAAAAGAAACTGGAAAAAAGCATTGGAACTTGAGGCGGATAGAACCTGGCTGCAGGAAAAACTCAATAAATAGAAATTGAACTGGGAAACTTATGACTAAAAATCTCTATCGTTTTGTCCTATTAATAATATTGATAACAACGCTGGCAACTGGCTGTGGGAAAATATTTCGCAAACCAACTTTGTCGCTCGATTCGATTACCATTGGGGAAATCAGGCATCGCGTGGAGCAGAATTATCTGAAATTTAAATCAGTCAAAACGCAGGCAAAGCTCAGCCTTGAATCTCCCCAAATGAGTTTTATGGCAAGTTCAACTATCAAAGTAAAAACGCCGGACTCATTAATTGTTAAATTAAGCGCCGGGCTTGGGTTTGGTGTGGGATCTATTTTTATTGATAAAAACCAGTTTCTGCTTTACAGCGCGTTTGAAAACGTTGTCTATCATGCTAATCCGGACAGCGTGGACATTAGGCGCTTTCTTTTAGTGGATGTAAAAATTGAAGACATTATCCAGGTATTTTCCGGAATCCATTTGATAAAACCCCATGAAAGAGAATTGTTAAAAATTGATGAAAAGAAATATTTGATTATTGGAACGAATGGTGGCTATATAATGAAGTACTGGGTTGATCCAAAAATGTACGTGGTTACCGGATACGAAATGCTCGAAAGAGATGGAAAAACAATAATAGAATTTGAGTATTCACAGTTTATGAAATCCAAAGGTGTTTTTGTCCCAAAAATGATCCGTATTTCACAACCCGACAAAAAAACCAGGATGACGATCATGTTTTCGCATTTCAAAGTAAATGCTGATTTGGACAAGAAAGATTTTTTCATTAAAATCCCGGACGGAGTCGAAAGAATTGAGCTTTGAAATTAATTTTTCAACGAAAGTAATTTCCCCGTCTGCTTTTATTTTATTAAGTGCGTTTTAAGTTTCGCGAACGGGACGGCTGCTCTACCAACATTTACATAAACATTTATTATTAGGAGTTATCGTTGCTTAAATCTGAAATTGAGTCAAAAAACGGGCTAAACAACACTGATCTTTCAATTCTCATTCCCCTCTTCAATGAGGAAGAATCTTTGGCTGAATTGTATGAAAAAATTACCAATGTATTGGACGGTTCAGGTTTATGCTATGAAATTATATTTGTGGATGATGGATCCAAAGATAAGTCTTATGAGATTTTGGAAAAATTGCACGCGCGTGACAAAAGGGTCCGGGTGATTCAGTTCAGGAAAAATTATGGCAAATCCGCAGCATTGGATTGTGGTTTTAAGGAAGTTCGCGGCAAAATTGTTATCACCATGGATGGCGACCTGCAGGACGATCCCGATGAAATTCCCGCGCTAGTGAAAAAGATAAATGAAGGTTACGACCTGGTTTCCGGTTGGAAAAAGAAACGATATGATCCGTTTATCAAAAGGAATAGCTCAAAAATTTATAATTTAGTAACCAGTGCTGTTTCAGGAATCAGGCTGCATGATTTTAACTGCGGAATTAAAGCTTACCGCTCGGAAGTAATTAAAGAGATCGAAGTTTATGGACAGTTGCACCGCTTTATTCCAGTATTAGCGCACTGGCAGGGTTACCGGGTTGGCGAACTGGTTGTCAAGCATCACGCTCGAAAATACGGTAAAACCAAATTTGGCGCGTTTCGGTTTATCGCTGGTTTTTTGGATTTGTTCACCGTCGTTTTTCTTCATAAATTCAAAAAGCGTCCGCTGCATTTATTCGGCAGTATTGGCATGATCCTTTTTTTACTCGGATTGGCGATGAATGGATTGTTAGCTTATCAGCGAATATTTGAAAATAAATATTTGAGTAATCGCCCCCTGCTATTCCTTGGCGTGCTGATGGTGATTGTGGGAATTCAGTTTATTTCTATTGGCTTGCTTGGCGAAATGATAACGGAAACACAGAAGCGGAGAGATGATTATTCTGTGAAGAATATTCTATAATATTTTTTTGATTAGTGACCGAACGCAAGCTCCTGTTTTGTTTTGATTGGAAAATACCTAATTTTTACCTTTTTAGAGTTGACTCATTAATTAATACCAAAACAACACAATGCTGAAAAGTTCTGTGTAATTTTTTCATAAGGCATGAAAATTGAAAAGGAAAACAAATGATCATCCACCAGAATTGCCGGTTCTTTAAAGGAGACGTCCCTTGCGTTTATCACAAGAAAGAAAAAGTTGAATGCGGGGATTGCCAGTATTATGACCCGATAAAAGAAAAAGTTTTAATCATCAAACTTGGCGCTGCCGGTGATGTGATTCGTACTACTCCAATCTTGAGAAAGCTGAAAGCAGAATATCCTGCAGCGCATATTACCTGGCTGACCTGGTCCCCGGAGTTGGTTCCTGCTGATTGGGTTGATGAAATTTATCCATTTGATCTCAAACACATTTTGACACTTCAGTCATCTTCATTTGATTTATTGTTAAACCTGGACAAGGATAAAGAAGCCTGCGCGTTAACAAATCAAATTAGCGCCAAAGTAAAAAAAGGTTTTTTGCTGAATGATTTCAACAGGTGCGTCCCGGCAAACAAAGACTCGGAACAAAAATTTTTTACTGGTATTTTTGATTCGGCTAATAAAGCCAACACCAAAAGCTATCCTGAAGAAATATTTGAAATGTGTGGGTACCGGTTTAATGGGGAAAAATATATTCTGGATAATTTTTCCGGTGTATATCCTGATTGGAACATCCCGGAAAATAAACCGCTTATTGGCTTAAACACCGGCTGCGGCGGAAGATGGACTTCCCGGCTCTGGTCTGAGGAAAATTGGATAGGATTAGCAAGAACCCTAAAATCTAAAGGAAAGGGCGTCCTCATTCTTGGTGGTCCCGATGAACATGAAAAAAATCTGCGTATCGCGAAAAAGAGCGGCGCAACTTATCTGGGACATTTTCCGTTGAAACAATTCATCAATTTGGTAAACCAATGTAATTTGGTGGTAACCGCGGTTACTATGGCAATGCACATCGTCATCGGATTAGAAAAAAAGTTAGTATTATTTAATAATATATTTAATCGTCATGAGTTTGAGATGTACGGTTTGGGAGAAATTCTGGAACCGGCGATAGAATGCGACTGTTATTTTTCCCCAAAGTGTCCCAATAATTGCATGGAACATATTTACGTCGAAACGGTGATTGATGCGTGTGAAAGATTGCTAAAGGAATAAAATGAAGATTGTAATTATTGGAACAGCCTACCCCATGCGCGGTGGAATTGCTCACTATGTTTCTCTGCTTTATAAAAAGTTACTCCAACGGGGACACCAGGTAAAAATCATATCCTTCAAAAGACAATACCCGGCAATTTTTTTCCCCGGTAAAACACAGCAGGATTTGAGCGAAGATTTGGAGGTAATTCCAAGCAAAGCCTTACTGGACTCTATCGGTCCGCTAAGCTGGATTCAGACATTTCTGGAGATTTACCGCGAAAAGCCTGATTTAATTTTATTTAAGTACTGGATGCCTTTTTTCGCCCCTTGTTACGCCGCGGTTTCATTTCTGACCAGGCTTTTAACAAAAACGAAAATTGTGTACATTTGTGATAATATTGTGCCGCATGAAAGTAATCCACTGGACAAGCTGTTGACAAAAATCGGCTTGTGGAATGTTGATTTTTTTATTGTCATGTCCAACACTGTGAAAAAATCATTGCTGGATTATAAACCGAACGCGAATTATCATGAGGCTCCACATCCTGTATATGATTACTTTCAGGATAATTTTTCCAGTGAAACCGCGCGAAAAAATTTAAACTTGACAAATGATGATAACGTTCTCCTCTTTTTTGGCTATATCAGGGAATACAAAGGATTACATGTTTTGCTTCAGGCAATGCCCTTAATTTTTAAAAAAATGGATATTAAATTAGTGGTAGCCGGTGAGTTTTATGATTCCAAAAACAAATACGAAGACTTAATCGATGATTTGTCATTAGGAGATTCAGTACAGATTTTTGATGATTATATTCCCAATGAAAAAGTTGGTTTGTTTTACGCCGCGGCAGATGTAGTAGTGCTTCCTTACATTTCAGCCACACAAAGCGGAATAATCCAGATTGCATATCACTTTAACAAGCCGGTGATTACCACCGATGTTGGCGGTTTACCTGAGGTTGTGGAGGTTGGCAAAACCGGTGATATCGTGCCCGCTGAAAATCCTCAAGCCCTGGCAGACGCCATTGTGAACTTTTTTGACAATAAAAATCAAAACAAATTTCCTGACAATGTAAAAGAGTATAAACAACGATTTTCCTGGGACAGGCTTGCGCGGGAAATCGAAAACTTTATAGTGAAATAAAAAACGTGAAAAAATTTTTGTTCATCACATATTATTATCCACCAGCTGGAGGTCCTTCAGTACAGCGAATTATTCGCATTATTCAATACATGGCGCAAAATGGATGGCAGAGTGTTGTATTGACAGTGAAGGACGGCGATTATACCATGGAGGATAGTTTTCTCTTCAAAAGAATTCCAGAAGGTACGCGGGTAATAAAAACAGATTTTTTTGAGCCATACAAATTGTACCGAAAATTCACCGGGCGAAAGCTGGAAGACAAAATTCCTCTGGCGGTTCTATCCTCACATTCAAAAGCGGGCTGGAAAGAAAAGCTCGCTAATACAATTCGCGCGAACTTGTTTATTCCTGATGGTCGTATTGGGTGGTACCGCAAAGGTGTAAAAGCCGGATTGGAAGTGATAAAAAATGATCCTGATATTAAACTCGTTTTTTCATCAGGACCGCCGCATACCGTCCATTTGATCGGTAAAAAATTGGCCTGTAAAAGTGGCTTGCCGTTTGTTACCGATTTCCGGGATCCGTGGGTCAATATTGACTATTACAATGATATTAAGCGTAACCAAAAAATAAGTTCATTTTAACTTATATCGGGAATCTGCCTTTCAGCCGCTTTATACCCGGATTTTTTCACGCGATTTCAGAATTAAAAAAACACCCGGAAATTCAACCCGATAAATTTCAGTTTCATTTTTACGGACATGTGGATGAATCGGTAAAAAAAGAAATTGATAAATTTGAAATCGATAAATTTTTAACTTTTCATGATTTTGTACCACACGAACAAGCGATTCGCGCGACAGTTGAATCGCATCTATTGTTGTTAATTATTAATGATACGCCAACCAAAAAAGGGATCGTACCAGGAAAAATGTTCGAATACCTGGCTAGCGAACGGTTTGTGCTTGCCATTGGTCCGGTGGATGGAGACGCCGCGAAAATTTATAATGAAACCGGCTGCGGGAAATTTTTTGATTACGAGGACATCTCCGGCATCAAAAATTTTTTATTGGAGAGTTACCGGAATTGGCAAAAGGGAAATTGGCAGCCGAGCGATACTTCATTGATCAGTAAATATGAACGCGCGGAACAGTTAGCAAAAATCAAAGAAATGTTCGAAAGGCTTACTTTTCAAATTTAATAAGAGCTTTTTTTTAATTAAGCCGCTAAAAATTCATATCTGATAAATATCTCCTGAATAGAATCATCATTTCATTTTTTCAAAGCCGCCTTAGAAAAAATATGTTTCGGTATTTCCACATCAAACTCAATCGAATTATCCTTTAGGACTACCATACGTTTCTTATCCACCCAAATTTTGCGAGAATGGTAAGCGACATCATCAACAATGGCAGTGAGCTCCAAAACCCAGCAATCGCGGTCAAGAAAGGATTCTGATCCCAGCACCTTTGCATTATAAGTATCGGAAAGAGTGCGGTCTTCCATCATGTCTTCATAGGAAAAGTCAGAACCCATCATGGATTGGCGCAGCATGTGTCCGGCGATCCGGATAATGCGGTCCGACTGTGGCGAGTAAAGCCATAATTGGTCACCTAATTTCAGCATTTTGGTGCCTTTTTCACGGGCTGGCGCCAGGTATTCACTAAATGATTTCTCCGATCCCTCGATCCAGGATTTGAGCGTCATCGTGCGGTCACCGCGACGACCGTGAACGATCATTGTTAATGTGGATGAACGGTTTTCAGCGATGGTATTCTCATCGATCTTTTTCAATATTTCAGCACCGTCGGGTATTTGGGCTGTTCCCAAAACTGGCAATAACATTAATAAAATTAATATGATTCTTTTCATGATAAATTCCTTAATAATAAATGCACAGCGAATTACGCTAATTTCGCGAAATTTGATTAGCGTAGTTGGCGAAATTAGCGGTTAAAATCGTTTGTGTCATAATTCAAACTTCAAGTTCCTTAAACAATTGAGCAGTTTGGCGTTTGTAGATGCCAATTCCTGACAATGACGTGCCCAACACCGTAGAAAATAAACCCGGGAAAAAACCAATATAATATGTTTCATGAGTGATTTCAGCGCGTATTATGGCAGGGAACATCATATTGATGTTTTTTATCATTGAGCTGATATCCAGCCCCTGGGTTTGCAGCCAATAAGCTGAACCCAAACCAAGCAATGTTCCCAAAACAGAACCTGCTAATCCAATAAATATTGATTCATAAATCATGGAACGATACACGTGCCCTTTATTCTCTCCAATCGCCAGACGAATACCCACTTCTCCATAGCGGCGTAATCCTCCCATTAGACCGGCATTCCACAGGACAATGGACATTATCATAATAAAAATGAAAATCAGTATCCCGGAAAAATTTTCACCCATAGCCAGGTAATCACTCAAGTTACTTAATTCCCTCAGTTTACCCATTACCGGCGCATACTCATCATCTACTCCCTGGTAATTCGCATTGAACTGATCAACAATCACGGCTGCTTCTTCGTCATTGTAAATGTTGTTTTCCAGGTAACCCAGGATTTCTCCTGAAGCATCCACCATATCCAGCGCCTGTTGAATGTCTGTTATATCTGCAATCATGGCGCCGCGGTCCATAGCCATGACACCAAAGCGAATTGTACCAACCACGGTAAAATTGTACATGGTCATGCTGCCGTACATGGTGGATGTGAGCAGGGTTGCAGTTTCGCCTAATTTAACTTTTAGATTCTGCGCCAGGTTATCACCAATCAGTATTTCCCCGGGATTTTGCGGCATCCGACCGCTAACAATTGCTTTCTCAATATTCAGCGTGGCGATTTCAGTGCTTCCGGGTGACAACAGGTCAACGCCCATGCCAGCGACCGGACCTTGTGAGCGTGTTTCACCATTTTCATCAGGAATATCGAGCAAACCACCAAACTGAATACGTTTCGTCCAGGTCATTTTTGGATATTGCTGCTGCAGGTCAGACATTAATTGATCTGCACCGAGCAGCGCCAGATCATTTGGTTTTTGATCCTGATTTTCCGCGTACGCCCTGCTCATCACCTTCACGTGCCCGGTTGAAAAACGAGCAGTTGTATCAACCAATTCACCAAAAACACCCGTTATGTAGGCATGAAAAAAAACAGTGATCCATACACCAATGGCGACAATCAGAATTGGAAAAAGGCTGCGTTGACGGTCACGCAGCAGTCCGTTTACTAAAAATTTTATCATTGTATTTTTCCCCTTATTGCATCAGTTGGTTTCATTTTGGAAATTCGGCGTGTGGGCAAATAACTGACTATTGTGGTAGTAATAAGCACAATTAGTGTGGTGCCAAATACCAGACCCATGCTGTAGGCAGGATAAATTGTGTCCGCGATTGTCATTCCGAAATCATCTGTCCCACCAGGCATGGTCCATCCCACAGCAGCTTGATAAGCCAGTAATGGAAAACCATAAATCGCTGCCAGAATTGCAGCCAGAATCGAATGCAAGGCGCCTTCAATAGTAAACAGGGCAATGACCTGCCCCTGTGTCATTCCCAGCGCGATATGTGTCCCTATTTCCTTTTGGCGCCGGAAAATAGACAACACCTGGGTGTCGATTGAAAATATGCGTGATTCGAACTTCAGTGGCATCGAAAGTTCCGTTGGCATCTCGCCAACGTACGGTCACATAATCACCGACTGATAGTTTACTATTTTTAGCGGCGCGTTTACCGATCATTGCCGGGATATCGCCATTTTCAGTTACCAGTTTGGATGATGGCAATTTTATTATCTGCTGTCCGGGATCGATGCCCTTTAGCAAAATATTCTGAATGCGCCCTTCCGGGTACATTGTGGCTTGCGATATGAGAATCGGTGTAAGTTTCCCTTCGGCGACTGCCTTTTTAGTGACTTCGGACAACGGGGCATGGCTATCCTCGAGCGTGAAAGGATCGTAAGGATCATAGTTTTCCTGCCAATATAAACCACCACCAATTTCCCAATCAATGGTGTCGCGACGAGCCTGCTGATCCCAGCCGTTGATAACGCCCTTGTGCCAGATGATCACAACAAAGGAAAGTGACAACACGAAAACATTCAACCAGGTACGCAATCGGGCGCCCATGAGGTTTCGATAAGCCAATTTTAAAGCTAACATGGTGACCTCCTGTTTAATTACTGGTTATGATTTCATCGTTCACCACTTGTCCATCTTCCAGTCTGATTTTACGATGTAAATACTCAATCACTTTTTCATCATGCGTGGAAAAGATAAATGTTGTTTTCAATTCCTTGTTAAGCTTTTCCATTGTTTGCAAAATATTGTGTGAATTTTTTGCATCCAGGTTTGCGGTGGGTTCATCTGCTAATACAATTTGCGGCTTTTTTACCATTGCCCGAGCCACTGCAACTCGCTGACATTCACCACCGGAAAGTTGTGCTGGTCTCGACTTTTCCTTATCAGATAGTTTTACCCATTCGAGTGCTTGTTTAACCATTTCTTTTCTTTCGTTTGAAGAAAAGTCCTGCAGCAAAAGAGGGAATTCAACATTTTCAAAAACAGTGTAAACCGGCAACAAATTAAATGTCTGAAAAATAAATCCGATGTATTTATTTCGTAATTTTGCTGCTTCTCGTTGTGATAACTTTTCCACAGCTTTTTCCATAACAACAGCACTGCCTTCAGATGGCACATCAAGAGAACCGATGATATTAAGCAGTGTAGTTTTGCCGGAACCGCTGGGACCTACTATTCCCGCGAATTCACCTTTTTTGAAATTTAAGTTAATGTCATTTAAAGCTGTAAAAAACCCACCACCAATAGGGAATTTTTTTACCATTTTTTCAGTTTTGATTAGGACTGAATTTTCCATTTTTTACCTCAATTTTAAAATAATTTTTAACCGCGAATTTCGCCAATTCCGCTAATTGGTCATTAACTAATGATAATTTATTTTCGCGAAATTGGCGGTTTAATGAAAAATGGTTTAATGATTAAATACAACCATAAACTGAATCCCTTTTCCAGCAAAAGAATTTTTTTCCGATTGCTTTTGGTACAATAAAATTTGATCAGGATTCCAAAATCCGATTAAGTGAAAACTCCAATTGTCATACGTTTTCTGCCAACGTAAAAAACGATACTGGTTTTTATTTTCCCAGTCGTAATAGATAATTCCATAAACCTGGTCAATAAAATCGATTGGATAGTCAACCATCAATGCAGAAAATTTTCCGCCTTCTCCGTTTTGAAATAATTTTTCAGATGCTTCAACAGTGAAATATTCACTTAAAAGATGAATTCCATTGCCCACGCTAAAAGTGTAGTCAGCGCCCAGGGTGAACATTCTCTTGTGATTTAAAAATAACTCATCTGATTTTTGATGAAAAATCGCCCCCTCGAACCACAAGCCAATTCCAACGTCCCATTTGCCATCGATTGCAAAACGATTTTCAGGTACAACAGATTCAGTATAATTTTGGTTGTTGGAAACACTCCTGTTCAAATCCATTTCGCGAAAATGACAGCTAATTCCAAGCTCACCAGTGAAAAGCGGGTATTGAACTCTCCCGCCATATTCAAATGATTTTTTATCCGACGGAAATACCTCCATACCTTTACTTTCTTCATTGCCGTATAAACCCCAGAGCCAGATATTGGCATTGTTGATAAAATAATACCGGAATAGAACTCCATATACTCCATCGGTTAATTGTAACGGATCCCTTGGATCGATCGTATCAAACCACATTAATGGTCGCAAAAGCAGTGCTGATCCGAAATTGATTTTTTGTAATCCGACGCGCGCTTCAAACTGGTTTGAAGAATATCGAAACCACATACGATATGGTTTGATTTTGCCATCGGAATTCACGCTGTTAAGTGAAGACCCATTCCAGGAGCGATAGCCATTTGCAGAAAATTCACAATCAAGCAACGTAGTGTTCTTAAATATTTTTTCCAAAGATATTTCTGGTATATATCGAATACCAACCTGACTGCCAACGGACTTATTTTCATTCCAGGTAAGCCAGCCGGACAATTGTCCTCTGGAATTCAGTTGTTGCGCCTGTGAATTTGTAAAGGCAATGATAACTAATAATAGAAATTTTAAAGAATAATTTGCTCGCAATTAATTCCTCTATAAATATGAAATCGTTATATTTTTTTACCCAAAATCAGCAAGTTGTTAAAATTTAATAGAACGCGTTCTTTTCATTTTTAATCTATAATAAGCGGGTTATCGAAATATTATTCCCAAACAAGCTGAAACTACCCTCTCTCTATTTTTTCTCCAAAATCCCATAAAAGAAAAAATTGATCACTTCTTTAGTCAGGTCTTTTGGTGTGTTGTACATTTTTAAAAGGTCTTCATCCTTGTAAATTTCTGTTAATTTTGGTAATATATAAAGAATGAATTCAGGCTTTATGTCAGGACGAATGTCACCATTTTTTTGAGCCTTTTTGTAGTCATCAACTATTTTATTTACCACTTCTTTTTGCTTTTCAAGAAAAAATAATTTTATCTCAGGATCACTGCTGTCAAGATATTCTTTGATGAATTCGTGGCTTAATTTTTCCTGATTGGCTAATTTCCAATGTATTACCTGCTCGGTTTTTTTAGCGTAGGAAATATCCTGATCCATTATTTCATAATATTCTTTGAATGACTGATTATAAATTTCATTCATTAGAAATTTAACTAATTCATTTTTATTTTTAAAATGTTTGTAAAAAGTCATTTTACTCACTTTCGCTGTACGGCAAATTTCCTCGATTGAAACGCGCTTAAAGCCAAATCTGAAAAACAAATCGTGCGCGGTGTCTAATATTTGTTGAAGTTTTAAAGTTTTTCCTTTTTTCATCTATCCTTCCCTGTTGACGTTTTGTGACATAATGTACGATAAGTTTCAATAATAACGATTATCGTAAGTAAAATAAGAATTCGTTTTTTAAAAGTCAAGTAGTTTTTGTAGGTTTATGTGATACATCAGATACTGGTGGCAGGCAGAGATTGTGTGAAGCCAGACATATAGACCAGAACCGAAAACAAATGAATAGAGCAAAAAACAAAGATTACTCCGATTCCCACAAATTTTCAATTTGTGTAAATGCGATCCGTTGACGTGATCTGTGTTATCAGCTTACTATAAAATGTTTGCCATTTGCTCAAGCCCCAAAAAATAACTTTTTAGATACTAAAATATATCTTGATTTTAAATATAATATCGTTAAATTTATTA
>NBLI01000049.1 GCA_002084535.1 Candidatus Zhuqueibacterota bacterium 4572_119 | reverse complement strand
ATAGTGTCAAAACACCATCGGTTTTATTTATTTTTTAATTTTGTAATTTTTTAGCGCTTAATCTCCGCGATTTCCTTAACAGCATCGATCGCTGTATCAACATGCTCTTCTGTGTTAAACGCGCCCAAACTTAGCCTGACCGTACCGTGAATATCCATAGTACCCAATTGCTCATGAACCAGCGGCGCGCACTGTAATCCGGTACGGCACGCAATATTATAATCCACATCGAGCATGGTTCCCACGTCTCCCGCTTCCCAGCCATCAATGTTAAAACTCAAAACCGCGTTGTGGTTTTCCGCGCTTTCCGCGCAATAAGTTTTCACGCCATCTATCGCTTGCAAGGCTTTCCTCAATTTATCCCAAAGTTCAATTTCCTTATCGTGAAGATTTTTTAATCCTTTTTCTTGAATCCACTTCTGCCCGGCGTGAAGTCCGGCAACACCAACTATATTTAAGGTTCCACATTCGAGCCGGTATGGGAATTCTTCCAGATGGTAGCGGTAAGCGGAACGTACACCCGTACCTCCATAACGCGATGATTTAATCGGTACATCTTCCGTAACATAAGAACCGCCGATTCCGGTTGGTCCCATCAGACATTTGTGACCAGTAAAAGCCAACAAATCGATATTCATTTCCTGGACATCGATTTTCAGCGCACCAGCGGTTTGGCTGGCATCCACTGCAAAAGCGACTCCCTGGTCTCTGCAAATTTGCCCAATATCTTTTACCGGCTGAATAGTGCCAATAACATTTGAGCAATGGTTTAAAATAACCATTTTTGTATTTTTTTTGATATTCGTTTTTACATCTTCGGGATCAATGTAACCTTTTTCATTAAATGGAATATAAGTTACTTCAATGGTTCCGGCTTGCTCCAAATGATAAAGTGGACGCAAAACAGAATTGTGCTCAACATTGCTGGTAATTACATGATCTCCCTTTTCCACCATTCCCTGAATAATATTATTCAATGAATCACTGGCATTGTAGCTGAAAGTCAGGCGGTTGGGATCAGTCCCATTAAAAAATTCTGTCAGCATTTTTCTGGTGTTAAAAATAATTTCCTCTGTCTCCAGGGTCATATCATATCCTGACCGTCCGGGATTGACACCATGTTTTTGATAGAACTCGTGCATAAAGTCATAAACAATTTTCGGTTTGGGAAAACTGGTAGCGGCATTATCCATATAGATTAATTGATCCATCCATCCTCCTGATTGTTTAGCGCGTTCATGAATTATCTGAAATTAGCTTTGGTTAAACTCAAACCAATCCTGCATGTGGTCATATTCTTTTTCACTGCTTTTAACATGCTTATATTCATTGGTTATATTTGAATACTGATAGTCTTCAGCCCACTGACCAATATTTTTAACTATTTCACCGATAGCGGTTGTGATAAAATAGATTTCGTCATTTGTCATTGTAGGATGCAATGATAGCCGTACCCAGCCAGGTTTTTCCGAAAGGTCGCCTTTATTGATTTTGTCAGTTATTCGTTTCGATTCATGCTGGTCAATATGAAGCAAATAATGTCCATAGGTTCCCGCGCATACGCATCCACCGCGAACCTGAATTCCAAACCTGTCATTTAAAAGTTGAACAATTAAATTAAAATGAATTTTATCTACATAAAAGGAAATCACACCCAACCGCTCTTTTATGTTGTCCGCCAAAATGTGTAATCCAGGAATCTGACTTAATTCCTGAAAAACAATTTTAACAAGTTCCTCTTCCCTGCTCAACATTTTGTCGGGATCCATTTGCTCTTTCAATTGAATGCACAGCGCGGAACGTATTGCTTGCAGAAAACCTGGGGTACCGCCGTCTTCACGCATTTCGATATTTGAAATAAATTTGTGATGTCCCCAGGGATTGGTCCAATCAACTGTACCTCCGCCAGGCTGGTCAGGCGTTTCTCTTTGATATAATTGAGAATCGAATATGAGTACACCAGAGGTACCTGGACCTCCCAGAAATTTATGGGGTGAAAAAAATATGGCATCTAATTTTTCCAGAGGATTTTTTGGATGCATATTAATTTTAACATAGGGAGCAGATGCGGCATAATCAACAAAACAAAGCCCTTCATTCTCGTGCATAATTTTAGCCAATTCATGAATCGGCGTCTGAATTCCCGTTACATTGGAGCACGCTGTGAAACTACCTATTTTCAGCTTCCTGTTTTTATAATCTGCTATTTTATTTCTCAACTGATTTGTATCAACATGTCCATTAGTATCGGGCTCCAACACAACAACATCTGCCAATGTTTCTAACCAGGAAGTTTGGTTCGAGTGGTGCTCCATGTGCGTGACGAAAACAACTGGTTTCATTTCGTCGGGCATTTTTAAATACTGATTTAGCTGCTCAGGGCATTTTAGTCCCAATATCCTTTGAAATTTATTAATAATAGCTGTCATGCCAAATCCGGCTGTGATTATGACATCATTGGGTCCGGCGTTTACATGATTTTTAATAATTTCGTGGGCTTTGTGATAAGCCTTTGTCATTGAAGTGCCGGTGACGTTTGTTTCAGTATGAGTATTTCCAACAAAAGGTCCGAAGTCTTTGGCAATTTTTTCTTCAATTTGTTTGTATAGCCTGCCACTGGCAATCCAGTCTCCATAAACGATTTTCTTTTCGCCGAACGGAGTATTAAAAAGCTGGTTTTGTCCGATAATGTCATTTCTAAATCGTTCAAAATATTTTTCAAGGTTGCTCATTATTTTTGTCCTTAATTTTCAAACGCCCTTCATCCTGGCTTTTTGTTTCTTTTTTGATTTCTTCGTTTTCCGCCTTTTCTTCCTTACTCTCCTTTAGCTCGCCAGCTCTTTTCTCCAATTCCGCAACGATTTTTTCATAAATTCTGCTCCATTTTTCATTGTTTTCGTCGTAACTTTTTTTGGTAGCATAATAACTCTCTTTGGAAACCTGATAGTGCGTCAATACACTGTCAATTAAAAGCTTCCGTGCTTCTGGTTTTATGATGTCCGAAAGCGTAACAATATCACAGTAAATTTGCACAAATTTATTATCATCAACTTTTTGAATCCCAGTATTTTTTTCGCACACTAAGATAAAAAGCGCAGCAGCTATAGCCAAGTTTACAATGATAGCTTTGTAAATAAAATTCATTATTTGCTCCATGCAGAAAATATCAATTGTTTTTTTACTTTTTATTAATGAGTCCATTCTAAAAACCAGGTATTTTAAGATTTATCATAATTTATGGTGCTATAACTTCAATATAAACAGTTATTGTTTTGATTGGAAAATACCTGGTTTTTACCTTTTTAGAGTTGACTCATTAATGTTTGCCCAAAAATTAATAAAATTCATAAAATAATATCATTTCGACCACGCACTACGGGGGAGAAATCTGGTAAACCACTAATTTCTTTGATTCATAAATACTTATCTCCCCTTGAGACTGAAAATATTTAAGAGTGAAATATAAAATAAAATCAGCCAAAAAACAAGGATTTTTTATTTGCATTTGTTTTTAAACATTTCTATATTTGCTTTATGAATATCAAGGAAAAGTTAAATTTTTTAGACCAAATTTCTACACCTCACAAAGTTCCCGCTACAAAAAAAGAGACTCCGTTTGAAATAGATAAAGTTGTTTATGGAAAATACATTAATTCCACATTTATTGCTACCTACAAGGTTCCAATCGAAGAGCAACATGGTTCAATCGCTCTCAAGCAGGCAAACGATATTTCACAACAGTACCTTGCAATTGCTGGAAAGGACGAAAGATTAATAGATTTTGATGTTAAAAAATCTCTTTTCTTTGATACGGAAACGACAGGCTTATCAGGTGGTAGCGGAACGTATATTTTTTTAGCAGGCTTTGGATATTTTGAAGATAATTTTTTTATTATCAAACAGTTCTTTCTTCCTGACCTTCCCGCGGAATCCGAAATGCTAAAGTCAATCCATGAACTTTTAAGTCGCTTCAATAATCTTGTTACCTTTAATGGGAAAAGTTATGACTGGCCTTTATTGAAGGATAGATTTATTATTAACAGAATCAAAAATATTAACAAAAATCCGCTGCACCTGGATTTGCTTCATGCTTCGAGGAGAATATGGAAAAACAGCCTTCCTGATTGCAGCCTGACAACTATTGAAAAATTTAAGCTAAATATTCAGCGTTCCGGTGATGTGCCATCTTTTATGATTCCCCAGTTGTATTTTAATTATTTAAGAGATAGGGACAGCCGTCCGCTCAAACCTGTTTTTTATCACAATAAAATCGATATATTATCCATGGTGAGCTTGATGATTAGGTTAGCGCAAATTCACCAGGAACCGCTGCTGCAATTAAATAAAAACGAGGAACTGCTCTCCGTTGCCAATCATTACCAAAACATGAAAACATGGAATAAAAATATTCCCATTTTAAAAAAAATCATCGCGTCTGAAAAAAACACATTCAAAAAGAAAGAAATTTCCATTCAACTGGGTTTGAGTCTAAAAAAAATAGGAAAATTTAGCGAAGCGGAAAAAGTTTGGCTGAACCTAATTAATGATGGTCAATTTCGCTTCGAGCCTTATGAAGAACTGGCAAAATACTATGAACATCGATCGAAAGATTTAAACAAAGCAAAACAGGTTGTCGAGTCCGCGCTAAAAAATATTGACTATCTGGAGCAGCTACGCCCGGACAATCAGCTTCTACTTTATAAGAGTAGGTTGAACCACCGATTGTTAAGGCTCCATAAAAAGTTAAAAATCTAATTCGCTTTATTATAGTTTTTCCTTCTTTTTTGAAATAATATTTCACAAAGTCAACTTTCTAAATAATTATCATTGCATTTATATTCTTTCTTTGTTATATTATGAGCAAATAAGGAAAATTGCCTATGGTCTCTAAAAACTCTGAAGCTCACATTTCCCAATTCCCGGTCAACAGAAGAAAATCCCTGCAAATACAGGTCGGCGACATCTTTATTGGCGGCGATTCCAAAATCACCATCCAATCAATGACCAACACAAAAACGACAGATATAGATGCGACAGTCAGACAAATACATGAACTTGAGCAAGCTGGTTGCGATATTGTTCGAGTCGCTGTTCCAAATGAAAAAGCGGCATTGGCGTTAAAATCGATTAAAACTCAAATCAATATTCCGCTTGTGGCAGATATCCATTTTAATCATAAATTGGCAATTATTTCCATTGATTCCGGTGCTGATAAAATCCGAATCAATCCGGGAAATATTGGCAGCGAAAAAAAAATCGAACAAGTATTATCCAAGGCAAATGAACGCAACCTGCCTATCCGTATTGGTGTAAATTCAGGTTCAATTGAAAAAGATCTGCTGAAAAAATATGGCGAGCCAAATGCCGATGGAATGGTGGAAAGCGCCATGCGGCACATCAGAATTTGTGAAAAATTTAACTTTCGCAACCTTATTATCGCGTTAAAAGCATCCGATGTAAATATGATGATTGAAGCCAATAAAAAAATTTCCCAGCGAACAAGCTATCCTTTGCATCTGGGAGTTACAGAAGCCGGTACCACCGAGATGGGAATCATAAAGTCATCAATAGGAATTGGTTCGCTGTTAAACCAGGGTATCGGAGATACGATTCGTGTTTCACTGACCGCGCCTCCAGTAGAAGAAATAAAAGCCGGAATCAACATTCTAAAAGCTCTGAAAATGAGACATCACGGCGTAACAATAATTTCATGTCCGACATGCGGGCGGCTGGATTATAACCTGTTCAAAATTGTTAAAGAGGTTGAAGAGCGTACGGCTGATCTTAAAAAGCCAATTACAGTTGCCATCATGGGGTGTGTCGTTAACGGGCCTGGCGAAGCCCGCGAAGCCGACATTGGAATTGCCGGCGGAAAAGGCAAAGCGATTCTTTTTAAAAAAGGGAAAATTGTTAATGCGTTTAGAGAAAACGAAATTCTCGATATTTTAATGCGGGAGATTGAAAATTTTTAATATAAAAATATATACGCGAAACAAAAATGGCAAATAAGCTTATCATAAAAATTTGATTGAATAACTAAGGAGCGTTTTTATGATTTCAAAATATATCAGCCATGCAATAGAAAAAAGTTCCTGGATCAGGAAAATGTTTGAAGCCGGCAACGAATTAAAAAAAATTCATGGCGCGGAAAACGTATTCGACCTTAGCCTGGGAAATCCTATTTTAGAACCACCGGATCAATTTTTTGATTTGCTAAAAAAATTATCCGCTGAAAAGGAATCTGGGAAACACAGGTACATGTCTAATGCGGGCTTTATTGATGTAAGAGAAAAAATTGTTTCTTATCTTTCAAAAAACAGAATACTTGAGACAACTTCTGATAATGTGGTTATGAGTTGTGGTGCAGGTGGAGGATTGAATGTTATTCTCAGAACAATTTTAGACCAGGGAGACGAAGTTATCGTTCTCACTCCTTTCTTTTCAGAGTACCAATTCTACGTGCGTAATCATCATGGCAAAGTTGTTTTTGCTGAAACGGACGAAAATTTTGATATAAATATTGAAAACATCGAAAAGAAGATAAATAAAAAAACCAAAGCAATAATGCTGAATAGCCCCAACAATCCAACCGGAAAAGTTTATGACGAGAAAAAACTCAAAGAGCTTATCGACTTTCTAAACCAAAAACAAAAAAAATTTAATAATGATATATATTTAATTTCCGATGAACCATATCGTGAAATCGTTTATGACAATATCAATGTCCCCCCTGTTGTTTCCATGTATAATAATAGCTTTTTTGTTTATTCATGGTCAAAGTCGCTGGCAATACCTGGCAACCGAATCGGTTACATCGCGGTAAATCCAAACATGAATCAAGTGCAAGAGGTAGTTAATGGGTTAATTTTCTGTACGCGAATTTTAGGTTTTGTTAACGCGCCGGCGCTCATGCAGCAAATTGTTGGAGAGTTATTGGAAACAACCATCGATGTTGGGTATTACGAAAAGAAAAAAAATTACATCTATAATAAATTGACAAAAGCGGGCTATGAAATGATCAAACCTGAAGGGACATTTTACCTGTTTCCAAAAGCCCCGGGAAATGACGATATCAAATTTGTTGATAGAGCAAAAGAGGAAAAGGTTCTCATCGTTCCCGGTGAGGGATTTGCCAGGAAAGGACATTTTCGAATTTCCTATTGTACCGATGACCGAACAATTGAAAACGCTTGCGAACGGCTGGCACGATTAGTTTGATTTTTTTGAATTTCACTAAACTTTATTCATACGGAGTAAAAATGAAAGAAAAATTAATTGTTGGAATTGATTTTGGCGGAACAAAAATAAAATTTGGCGTTGTTACCGAATCAGGTGAAATATTGGGAAAAGAGATTTTGATACCGACCGAAAGTCATAAACCAGCGGACGAAATTGCTAATGCGTTTAAACAGGGTATCAATCTCGCTGTCAAATCAGCAAACTTGAACCTGGACAATATTGACGGAATTGGCATTGGCTCACCGGGACCACTGGATTTGGATAACGGTATTATTCTGAAAACACCCAATCTGCCATCAATGGAAAATTTTCCACTCAAGCAAACAATCAAGGATAGTTTTAATTTGCCGGTTGAATTGAATAATGATGCAAATTGCTTCGTTTTAGGTGAAGCATTTTTTGGGGCAGGAAAGGATAAACCCATTGTCTGCGGTGTAACACTGGGAACCGGCTTTGGCTGTGGAATTGTGATTCATCATAAATTATATACTGGAGCGACCGGCACAGCAGCCGAAGTTTGGAACAGTCCTTATGCTGATTCACATTTTGAAGATTATGGGTCGGCGAGAACTGTCGTTCGGATGTATGAACAAAAAACTGGTAAAAAACTTGAATCTAAGCAAATATTCCAATTGGCGGAACAAAATGACCAGAACGCGATTGATGCATTTGCTGAATTTGGAACAAACCTGGGGCGCATTTTGGCAATTATGGTTAATATTTTAGATCCAGATGTTTTTATCATTGGCGGTTCAGTGGCAAATTCCTGGAAATATTTCCATAATGAGTTGACAGGAAACTTGTTTAGCATTATTAATGAATATCCAAGAAAACACTTAAAGGTGTTCAAGGCTTCATTGGGAGACAATGCTGGATTGCTGGGTGCGGCTGCGCTTCATTTTTAATAATAAAAAGCAAGGGAATCTGATGGAAACTAATTTATACCATTACCGAGCGTACGTTACAGAAGTTTACGATGGAGACACATGCACTGTAAATATCGACCTTGGTCTCCATGTGTGGCAAATGGATGAAAAAATCCGCCTCGCGCGAATCGACGCGCCAGAATTACGCGGTGAAGAACGTCCGCAGGGACTTGTTTCACGAGACTTTTTAAGGGATTTAATATTAGACAAAAACATCATTTTAGAAACAATCAAAGATAAAAAGGGAAAATACGGGCGATACCTGGGCGAAATCTGGATCGAGGACGAGTCCGGTCAATTTTATAATGTGAACGATCGAATGGTTGCTGATGGATATGCTGAACCTTATGCTTGAGTTCCGCTGTGGTGTTCAGAAAGCAATTAGATGACAGTACATTGGCCTAAACGAGTAGTTGATATGTTAATATCGGAGAATTTCAGAAAGTGAAAATTGACAAAGATATATTTGTCCTTGGCGACAGAGTGCTTATTGAGCCAGACAATGAAAAAAATCAAACCGACAGTGGTTTATATCTTCCCCAGGGATTAGCAGCAAAAGAAAGAATTCAAAGTGGTTTTATTATCAAGGTGGGACCCGGCTACATTCTTCCTCCGGCTGATTCATCGGAACC
>NBLI01000048.1 GCA_002084535.1 Candidatus Zhuqueibacterota bacterium 4572_119 | reverse complement strand
ATTCCGCTAAATAAAAATATGCCGTATAAACAAAAATAATGTTAATGGCAATGATAAAAGCAATAAATATAGCACGTTTAAATATGCTGTCCATAGTGAAAACCATGCGTTACTCCTTGAATGTTTTGTTTGCATTGCATTTGTTTACGTTAAGATGACCGCCTTAAGCAGCGCGGAGAATTTGACGCGAAGAGTTGGCATTGATTTTTTATTGAAAGAACAAAGTAACTTTTGGCTAACCTCCTTTCTGTGAACTTAGGATTCGTTATGGTAAATTCAGTTATTATTTTATTCCACAAATTGATCAACGAAATATTTCGCTGTTAAATATTCTCCTGTGGCGTTTTTAATCATTTCATTCCAGGGATATTTTGAACCAACCGCGAAAACTTTTTTCTTCAAATAAGAACCGATTTTTTTCTGATTAATGTAGGAAATTCCTGTGTCATTATCCAGACCAAGCACTTCATGAACAATATGAGAATGGAGTTGTGAAGCCAATAACTCGCCCAGCATGTAATTATGGTAATACACCGGCGCGATAGTAAAATGAATTTTTGCTGCCCAGTCTGGCGCGTTTCTGTTTATCGGTCGTTTAATATATTGATATTTCTCGACCAGGTCCCACCAGAGTGTATTCAAATCCTGATCAGGATCTTCGTACAACTTTTGTTCAAAGCGAAACATGACCTGGCACCATCTGGCAAAAACAAGCTGTTTCATAGTCAAGCTTTTCTGGACTAATCCGGCAATTTCGTCCCGCTCTTTATCGTCCAACCCGATCATTTCCTGCAACCAATAGGCGTTTCGCGATAACCTGCCAAACAGCATGGCAATGGCTTCCGTGGTAAAACTATGAGCAGGCTCTCTTATCAGGAATGGTAAATCCGGATCTATATATTTATCATATACCGCGTGCCCAAGTTCATGAAGTAACGTCTCCGTCCATCCCTCATTATTCTTCAAATTGCATAATATCCGTATATCTCCTTCACGGTCGATGTCCGTGCAAAAAGCGTGAGGATTTTTTCCCTCTTTTTCGTAAAGGTCGCTTCTCTCAAGAATATCTCCTACCTGTAAGTTGATACCGCTGTAAAAATTTTCCACTAATTCTTTGATGTTTTGATCTTCATAATATTTATCGAGATCAACATTGTAAACCAGCGGTCCTTCCTGGAAGAACGGATCGTGGTAATGCCAGGGCATCATCCCGCCGACACCAATGCCTAAATTATCAGCGAGAATCGCGTCAAGTTCATTCTTCAGTTCTGCAAACGGTTCATCTGTCAAATCTGCCAACTCGTCGAAAATGTTATTCAGTTCTTCAACATTTTGTTCCCCCAGCTCAAGAGACATGATGTAATAATTATCATAGCCCAGTTTCACCGCAGCCTGGTTGCGAAGTTTGACAAGCTCGATCAAATCTTTTTCTATTTCAACCCCTACCTGCTTACTGGCGAGCCAATAATCACGCCGCATTTTTGAATCGGTTTCTGTTTTTAAAACACTTTTTATCTCATTGTCGCTCACTGTCGCCGTTCCTACAGTACCGCGAAAAACACTAAACTTATTTTCAACCTCTGAACTTTTTTGAACGATTTTCTTAAGCAAGCCCGGTTCAATCTGGTTACTTAAATAACTATTGTACAACAAATCTAACTGTCTTTTATATAGCTCATTTTTAATATCTCCCGATTCCCGGAATGATTTTATGAGAGCAAACTCAGTAGAATCCGAATAAATTTTTCGCAGCTTAAACTCCCGATCCGCGTAAATATCATAGTTCTCTTTTTTACCGGTAATTGCCGCTTCCCAATATTTCAGGTTCATTTCTTTTTGTAAGGGTTGTATAGCCAGTAAATGTTTTGCCAGGAATGTTTTGAACTGTCTTTCCATTTTATTTTCCCCACAGTTTAGCATAATCAGAACAAAACTGACTATCAAAATCAAAACAGTTGTTTTGCGGCTCATGAGTCCTCCCGTATTTTTATTGGTTATTTTGATAGGTGTTTATTTTTCATCAAACAAATAAAGTTTTATTCCCCGTTTACAGCTTCATTCCCGCAAGCTCGCATTTTGACTCAATAATCATCTAAAGCTAAATTTTTTGTGGTTCATGCCGCAAAGACTCCAAGATTCAAAGAAGCAACTTTGTAGCGGTTAAGCGGGTTTTGAACTAAGCTCAATGCTCCTGATTTTTGAAAAATATTTTTAATCATTGCTTGTCAAAATTGAGCCTTTTGGTCTTGAAGGCAAAACAAGATTACAACTTAACAAATTGTTAACCCGCATTATTCATCATATTTTTAAAGGTAGCGGGATAACCTGAATTATTCACACATTAAGGAATAAAACGCAAAAACCGAGTTTCAAACATCAATCAGATTTAACAAAATGATATTAATTAAATTATACCACTTTTAATTAATGAGTCCATATTTTAATATTTTTCATAAATTATGGTGCTATAACTTCAATATAAACAGTTTTTGTTTTGATTGGAAAATACCTGGTTTTTACCTTTTTAGAGTTGACTCATTAATGTTTGTGAATAATTCAGGTTAACAAAATAATACAAATAAATTATCACAAATTCAAGTATTTTTTTGACTTCCGCATTGATATCAAACACAGGCACAGAATCATTTATAATAATTGAAATGAACTCTGAAATCAAACTTGATAATCTGGCATCATTAAACTCAATAAGAAAACTATTGACATTTTTCGTAATGTTTGCTATAATGATTGGAACTATTAAATCGCATACGAGTAATTTACAATATGAACAAAAAGAGTCAAAAAAATAAATATCTGTTGTTCCTGTTCGGGTCGTGGCTGATAGCGAAACTTCGCTTATCTCTGGAAATATCCAGGATGGCTTTCTTTAAAACAACAAAAAAGCAAGAGATCCGATTTGTTGTTCCATCACGATTTTTCAATAATCGGAATGTTTGGTCTTTCGAGAATGATCAATTAACTTTTATCAACTATCACTCCGATATGGACATTATTATATTACACAGACTCTCAAAGCCTGGTCATAATTAACTCAATTAAAAACGGAAACAATACATGTCAGAACAAAATACAAAAAAAGCTATTATCTGTCCAAAATGCGGAAAATTAATCAGCGCGGATTCTGAAGAGTGTTATTTTTGTGGATTAAAGAATCCTGGCAAAATGGGATTACATTCCTTTGTCAACAAAATGTTCAAGGGTAAGTTTGAGATTGTACAGGTCATTATCTATTTTTGCGCTGGTTTATATGTTGTCAGTTTATTGATTGATCCAACAGCGATTTTTCAATCGGGTGGATTTTTGAATTTTTTAAGTCCCAGTTCAAAAAGTTTAATCGTTCTTGGCATGACAGGCGCTGCTTCCATGTCGGGCGGGCAATGGTGGACTTTAATTACTGCCATTTATTTGCACGGCGGATTAATGCATATTATTTTCAATATGTATGCGCTGCGACAACTGGGACCCATGGTAGAATCAATTTTCGGGACATCGCGTTTCATCTTATTGTTTACTCTTTCCGGTATCTTCGGATATTTCTTGTCAAACTCACTAAGCGGGTACCCAACTATTGGCGCTTCTGGTTCGATTTTTGGATTATTGGGCGCGCTCATTTATTACGGCAGAACCAGAGGTGGAATGTTTTCACAGACAATTTATCCGCAGTTACTTGTCTGGGCGGGGGTTATGTTTTTATTTGGATTTGCTATGCCCGGTATCAATAATTATGCGCATCTTGGCGGTTTCATCGGTGGCTATGTCGGTGGGAATTTACTCGGTTACCAGGAATCAAAAACTGAGACAACAACGCATCGCAAGATTGCAACGCTGGCTATTATTGCCACGGTTTTGGCTTTTGTGTTTTCACTGTTAACAATTAATTCGTCTCTGCAACTTTTCTATAAATATTTTATTATGGGAAGGAATTGATGAGATCAAACAGGTGGATTTTTTACGCTGCTTTTCTCATTTTTTTCCAGCAGTCAACTTTTTCATTTTCTCAACAAAGCGAAGATATTTTGCGCCGTGCCGATAAACACTTTCTCGGCGGCGGGAAAATGGTTGTCTGGGCGCCACAATATCCGCTATTTTTAGACAAGCCCGGATTTTGGGATTATAGCTGCTTCCTGGATTATAAAGTTGAACCCAATTTTACAGTTACTTTTTTAGATGAAAATTTAAAAGAAATTCAACTAAGTTCCGCGGAAAAAAGCTGGCTCCCCAGTCATTTAACAATATATTATTCCCCACAAAATCAACTGGAAATTCAGGAAAAAAAAGCACTGCTGCCTGATGACGTTCTGGTTTCCAAGTTTTCGATAAAAAACAATTCTCAAAAAAGGAAAAAAATTCACATTATTCTGTGGACGTGTCAGAATATCCAGGAGAACGCCAATTCCGAATTTCCCAGAGAGAGTAAAAATTCGAATTTTATCTACAGTTTGTATAACGCGCGATCACGGGTATCGTGGGAGAGACAATATAACGATAGCGCCGGCAGCTTAACAATGAAAATTGGATTGGCACTCGGCGCGGACCAATATGCGAAATCAACAGCGATAAATGTTTCTCAAGCCACCTGGAATTACCCGCATTGGCGATTGACTCCATTTTATGAAAAAATGCAGAAATCCGGTTTGCCAGAAGAGGAAAATTTTGACTGGCGTTCAAACCCGGAGCATTATAAAGGTTTAATTTATATTGGAATGTATTATTCATTAGAAATTTCTCCAAATGAAAACAGAGAATTCTCTGCATATTGCGCGATTGGTCCCAGCGAAGAAAAGGCGATTGAATCATTTGACAGGATTCCGAGGCAGGAAAATCCAATACAAACCAGTATCAATAATTGGGAAAGTTTTTATTCAAATGTCCCAACGTTTAAATGCTCTGATCCATATTTAGAAAAATATTACTATTATCGTTGGTATGGGCTCCGCCTGAATATGATCAACACAGAGGGTGAATTTGACCTGTCAAACCAGGCTATTTTTAAGGGAATAAATCGCGGTTTGTCCAGGCGTTTGAATAGCCGTAGTTCACAAAATCACATGCTGGAAACTCGCTGGATGCACCAGCCTGAACTGGCGACGGGTTCGTTTTTAAATTTTGTCGAAAACCAAAAACCTAACGGCAGCTTTCCCGGTGAATTGAAAATTGGTATTAATAAAAAGCTTGTTGGATTTTATCATGCTAACTGGGGGCGCGCGGTAAGAGAAGTTTACCGGGTACATCCAAATCATGAATTTTTATACCGGGCTTATCAGGCGTTGAAAAAATACGCTGAATATTTCGACCACGAAAAAGATAAGGAAAACATCTCTCTATATGACGCGATGACTCCGGCGGAAAACGGAATTGATTTTGAAAATCGCATAGAAGCTGTTGATATTTGGACTAAAAAAAATGGCAATAAAAAATTCAAAGGAATTGTTGCAACTGTTTACATATATGAATTGAAAAAAAATCTTGCCTGGATGGCGGAACAATTGGGAAAGCCCGATGAGGCAAAAATATGGTTGGACAATTCCAGGCGCATTGGCAAAGCAATCCTGACACGAATGTGGGATGATTCGGTGAAATTCTTTTTTGACATCGATCCCGAAACCGGCGAGAAGTTAACAAATAAAACAATCGCGGGCTTCTATCCATTCATCACCGATCTGGTTTCAGAAAATCATTTATCCGCGCTAACTGAGCATTTATTTAATCCCAATGAATTTTGGACAGACTATCCAGTACCGTCAATAAGTTTGGACGATCCATCCGCCAGCGTATTTGGCGAATGGAAAAATAAACGTATGAACAAACCCGCCAATGGGAGAAGCTGGGCCCTGTCAACCTCTCATGTTTGTGATGGACTCGCTAAAACAGCGCAGCGCTTTGATTCAGGCTTAAAACTGAAAGCCGTGGAATTGATAAACCGATTTGTTCGAATGATGTATTTGGATGGGGATATTAATCGCCCTGGCTCTTACGAATATTACAATCCATTCAATGGTAAGCCGCCTTATTTTAGCGGTGATGATAATTGTGCAAATTCCTGGATCAACGATTTGATCATCAAATACGTTGTTGGATTGCAGCCAGGAGATGAAAATAAAATTATTATTAATCCCCTACCGTTTGATTTAGATTCGTTTACCCTGGACAATGTTTTCATCAAAGGGCATTTGCTGAAAATTATTTGGAGAAAAAATGATTCGGCTGCCATTGACAAAGGACTGTATATTTTCGTGGACGGGAAGTTATTAAAACATAAAAAAGAGTTGCACCGTTATGAATTTTATCTTAAATAATAATTTGCCAAGAGTGAAAACTTCGACTCAAACTGTTTTACTATCTTTCACTTTTATTTTTGTGATTTTCCTGATTTTTTCTCCGGGCAATGTAATTTCTGAAGAAAATCAGCAATCAGTAAAATTTTCCGGAGTTGACAGTCTTGTCGATGTGGCTGTCGATTATTTTTATCAGAAAAAATTTGACGTTGCGCTGAATATCTGTGACAGCGTCATAAATCTTTACCCGGAAAATCCACTGGGGTATTTGGGAAAAGCGGGAGTTTATCATTTGTTAATGCTCAATTACCGTGTAAATCTTTTTGATCAACAATTTGACAGCTTAACGACCCTGGCAATAGAAGCGGCTCAAAAAGCAGTAATAAAATATAAAAAAGACGCGGACGCTTTTTTTGTGCTTGGATCTTCGTATGGCTTCCGGGGATTGAATCGGATCAGAAGAGGTGAGTGGCTCAGCGCGTTTTATGATGGGATGAGAGGAATGTCCAACATCCGAAAAGCGCACCGCCTGGACAACGAAATGTGGGACGTTTATTACGCTTTCGGACTTTTTTATTATTGGAAAAGCGCAAAGGCAAAAGTGCTCACTTTTCTCAGATTAATGAAAGACGAGCGGGAAAAAGGAATAGAATATCTCAAAATTGCCATTGAAAAAGGGAAATATACTTCGGAAGAGAGTAAATTCGCGCTTATTGAAATTTACTATTACGAGGACCGCTACCATGAAGCTCTAAAAGAATGCAACTCAATTTCAGAAATTTTTCGGGATGATCCAACATGGAATTACCTGATGGCAAAGATTTATGGGAAATTAAATCAATGGAAGCAAGCGAAAATATTCTACACCAAATTATTAGAATTGCTGGAACAATCGCCATTTAAAAGTTACAGTTTTTTCGCCGAGTGTCATTATGGTTTGGCTAAATGTGCTTTTGAAACAAAAGATTTCACCACTGCTGAGTCAGAAATTAAACTCGCCATAAAATTGAGTGAAAAATGGGACAAAAAAAAGGAGATTGAAGGTCCGCTGTTGGATTTTGATCTTGTACTAAAACGTATAAAAAAACTGGAAAATGAATTAAAGGAAATAATCAGACAATAGTTAACGCTCCGGTGATCTATGTTAATTCAAAATGAACAGCAAATGACAGCCTTATATGAGTCCCCTCTGGGGTGGATAAATATTCGTGCTACTGAAGAATACATTACATCAGTGCGATTCAACGATACCGGATATTCGGTGGAAACTGAATTGACTCCAATTCTGTCCGACTGTCTTCAGCAACTCAATGAGTACTTTGAGCATAAGCGAAAATCATTTGATTTGCCGCTAAGATTAACCGGAACTCCTTTTCAGAAGACTGTGTGGGAAGAATTGATGAAGGTCCCTTTTGGCACAGTTGTTTCGTACGGTGAAATCGCCAAAAGAATCGGCAATAAAAACGCGGTCAGAGCAGTGGGTACCGCAAACAATAAAAACCCAGTTGTGATAATTGTGCCCTGTCATAGAATCATCGGCGCGAATGGAAAACTCATCGGATATGGCGGCGGTGTTTGGAGAAAAGAATGGCTTTTGGAGCATGAGAAAAGTTTGCTTTTTTAGTTTGAAATGAAGTCCATCAATAAACCTATGGCTTTATAAAAGAAAACAGCACATCTAATGTTGCCATGTGCTGTTTTCTTTTTGTGCTAAAATGGTATTTTTTTACCTTTGTTCGTTAAGCCAACCAATTTTCAGGAATAAGTTGGATCCGGTGGTGGCGGTGGTTTCGGAGGCAAGGGAACAGGATCCCCTTCTTTACCTCCGTCGTCAGCAAAAATAACCTTTGTGTAATCCGGCAACACAGAATCAACAATGGCTAAAGAGACGACAAACATGATAAGAAAACAAAGAACTACTGCGAATACTAATTTCATGTAACTCCCTCCCAAACTGTGCCAATTAATAATGCGCAATATATATTACCAAAAATAGTACCAGACTTGAAAACAAATTGTTACATTGGTTAACCTTATTAAATATAATAACATTATTGAAATGGTCAAAATTTAGCCAAATGGAAAAGTGTTGGATAAATACGACAGTCATGGTTTTATTTGTGTTTTTTTTGCAACACAAATAAAGGAAGACGATTGTCTTTCGGCTATTTGTGCGCAAAAAAAACACTCATTATTACTTGCGAATCATAACAATAAATTATCGATTTGATCTATCCTGAATTTGGTCATACAAATTTTCAACATGTATTTTTTCTCTGACATTTGCTTTTCAACACACCAGGGACAAATATATATTTGATTAAGGATGGAACTCTATTCTTCCACTCTTACAGTAAAACATTTTTGTGTTTGCAGTCGTACTATTAATTATTTTTATCGGTTTGGGAAAAATTTCAGTTGATTTTTAAATATCTTTTTTACATTATATTAAATAAACTCAAAAGTGTCAAGTATAAAATAAAAGAGGTCGTTTTTTTTATATCTAAACTTCGCAATAAACAGAGGGGAGCAATATGAATAGCAGCAGGACTATACAGATCAGGGATAAAGCAAAACATTTTGGTCAGGAACATATTTTTCGATTCTGGGATGAACTAAATGATAAAAGCAGAAGAAATTTACTTGAGCAAGTAGAAAATATTGATTTTGAGCTGATGGAAAACCTCAGAAATGATTATATAATAAATCGGACAATCAACCATTTTAGCGGTGAGTTGGAACCAGCTCCTATCATTACAATACCCACCACGAATACTCAAATGGATAAAGCAAAGCAGGCTAAAGCAGAAGGTGAAAAATTACTCTCATCCGGCAAAGTTGCCGCGCTGCTTGTTGCTGGAGGACAGGGTACCCGGCTGGGATTCGACGGGCCCAAAGGGAAATATCCGGCTGGTCCAATTAGCAGCAAAAGCCTGTTCCAAATGCACGCTGAAAAAATATTAGCATTAAACAGAAAGTATAACACCACTATTCCATGGTTCATCATGACAAGTGAAGCCAATCACGACGAAACAGTAAATTATTTTTCCGACAATAAATACTTTGGGCTAAATCAAGCTGATATTTATTTTTTTACACAGGGGATGATTCCAGCGATGGATGAAAAAGGGCTGTTTTTCTTGGAAAAAAAAGATCATATTTTTTGCAATCCAAACGGTCATGGCGGAACATTGTACGCGTTGCGGGATAATGATTGTTTGGCGGAAATGAAGCGCCGCGGTATCGAAGAGATTTTTTATTTTCAGGTTGATAACACACTTATCAATATTTGCGATCCGTGTTTCATTGGTTATCATCATTTATCAAACGCGGAAATGTCTTCCAAGGTTGTTGCCAAAGAAGATCCTCACGAAAAAGTAGGTGTCATTGGAAAGCTGAATGGTAAAATTGCTGTGATTGAATACAGTGATTTGCCCAAAGACGCTATGGAGGCAAGAAATGCCGACGGAAAGTTAAAATATATTGGCGGTAGTATCGCGATTCACATGATAAAAAGAGCTTTTGTCGAGCAAATGACTGCCGGGGATTTTTCTCTTCCCTATCATGTTGCTAATAAAAAAATCAACTTTATCGATGAAAACGGCAATTATGTTCAACCGGAAAAACCCAACGGCTTCAAGTTAGAGATGTTCATTTTTGACGCGCTACCATATACAAAAAACAGTGTCGTAATGGAAATCGTGAGAGAGGATGAATTCAGTCCAATTAAAAATGCTGAAGGACAGGATTCACCGCAAACCGCCAAACAGGATTTGATGAATTATTATGGCAGAATGATGAAGCAAGCAGGGTTTGAAGTTGATTTTGATGAAAACGGTAATTTAAAAGGTCTCCTGGAAATTAGCCCCCTGTTTGCATTGGACGCCGAAGAGTTAAAGGAAAAGCTGGACAAAAACTTCCGTTTTGAAGGAAACTTAATTCTTGAGTAAATTCACTATGTTTCGATGGCAGAAATATTCAGTCTAAATTATCATTGGATTCAAAATTTTTCCGCCAACAATATAAAAAAGCAAGACGTATTAAAAATAATGAACAAATTTTTTTATTCAGCAGCATAAAATCCAGTTTAAATTCAATAAGACTTTAATCTGATGGCTTCTTCGTATTTTGGAATTTTTGCGGTAAAACTTAAACATATCCCAGTTTTAAAAAATTATTCTGGCAAACAGCACTTATGACAAAGAAAATATTTAAAATACTTTTCAAAATCCTCCTTGCGATAATTGTTTTAATTTTATTGGTATTACTCATCGCCCGCAAAATGTTCCCTCCGGAAAAAATCAAATCCATCGCGATCGCCAATGCAGAATCCGCGTTGAATCGAAAAGTGATTGCCGACGATGTCTGGATGAATCCTTTCAAAGGCGTGCAAATCGATAATGTTGTCATTTTTGAAAAAGCCTCGACAGAAAATTTTGTCAGCGACTCATCCTGGTTTGTCAAAGTTAAGCGCGTTCAATTACGATACAGTCTGCTTTCATTGTTGAGAAAAGAACTGCGGATTAATAAAATTTTGATAGATAACCCGATGGTGAACCTAAAACAAGGTGACGATTTTAAATGGAATTTTGATGATCTGATTTTACCGGATACCACAAAAACTGAAACTACCTTATCAAACGCGGTAAGCGATACCCTAACCGAAGAATTTTCACTGCCGGTTACCATCAGCGTAAAGGAGCTTACGGTCAGAGATATAGCAGCGAATATTCAAATTTCCCAGGCGAACACCAGCCTGATGATCAAATCCGGCGGACTTACACTGAAGTTGAGTGACATGTACCTGCCCCGGAAAAATATTGACCTGATAAAAGAAAAAGCCCAGGGAAAGATTGAAGCTTCCTCGAATCAGGTTCCCTGGCAGATTGAAATAAATTCACACATTCCCGATCAAAAAATTGAAATCTCAAGTTTGCTCAATTTGGTTTTGGAATGTAACGCGA
>NBLI01000047.1 GCA_002084535.1 Candidatus Zhuqueibacterota bacterium 4572_119 | reverse complement strand
GAAAAATAAATCTATTGAAGCGATTAGACAGGATATCATTGCAAAACCTATTTTAAATGTCCCGGCCTGGACTGTCGCGCTATTGGATCCCACCACCGGAACTTTGCCAAGAAGAAAAACTGATATAAATGGTACAATTAAATATTCGGAGGCAATAGCAAATACTGGCGCTCCGGGTGTTTTATTCGCCGCGTCAACCGGCTGGGGACATGTTCGGAATTTTCAGGAACACAGAACCACCTTGAAAACCGGTGGTGATGCAAAGCTCGGAAGCACGCTGAAGCAAGCACTGATACGCATTGAAGACCCGCTTGAACAAAATCTGCGTCTATTGAAAGAACTGAATGATTGGGGATACGCGATTGTTTGGACACGGCGTGGCGCGAATTTACCACCTGACGCATCCGATAGTGAAGTTGCAGACAATTTACTTCCGATCGCCAAAGCTGCCGCTGAAATTGGTTTGCCAATGGGAGTCTATTCAATATCTACTGTTGATGGTGCATGTTTGCGACCGTCTGCGGTCAAACTTTTGCTAGAAAAATTAGGGAAAGACGCAAGCCGGTTTGTAGTCGCTGTCAAAATTACAGAACCGGTTTTCGAGGAAAGCACGCAGCTTTTTCTTGAAGAATCCGCATTGGAAAACAAAAAAATTGTACAGGGTTGGGATGCCTTTTATACCAGGGCAATGCAGGCGGGGAAACGTGCCGATGGGTTAAACCAATGTGGCGCGACTTCGGGAGCGGCAGCTTGTATGGTGAAAGCTTTTGACAATATGTATAAGTTTGCCCGGGCAGAAGACTGGAGTTCTGTCGCGCAAATTCAAAAAGCAGTTACCGAAGCATTTTATTCAATGCAGGGTGTTGATAAAGATAAATTCCCTGATCTGCAAATAGCGAAATTTGTGATGGGGCTGGGACATCCTTTGACTGAAGAACGAACATTTAAGGATGGGGAAAGGCTGGTTTCAACCGTTGAAAAATTGGTCGAGGAAAAGGAAACTCAAATGGGTGGCAGATTAATCGCGGAAAGTCTTTTGATTATGGGAAAAGGAGAATATGCCAGCCCATTTTATGGGAGGTTGAACAAGCTAATTAATGATTGATAAAATAGTGGCAACTTATGTCATTTCGAGTGAATCCGGGTTCGCTGGAGGATTCGAGAAATCTGGACTTTGATGTGCTATTTTGGATTTTTCGACTCACCCCGCTTTTGCGTGCTTCGTTCGAAATGATATGTTGTTTGGCTGCCCATTATTAAAATTTGATTTATTTCTGACCAGAGGTACTAATATAAAAAAAAATACAGAACCATCAATCTATAAAAGAATTAAGGCACTATGTCAAATAGTGTGGGCAGATTAAAAAAAATACTTTAGTATTAATCACATACCCACACAACGACATTGAACCATTATTATTAAAGGTACTTTTTTGTTCGCATTAAAAATATTACACTTCAGCGTCAGTATATAAATATCTTTTTATCTTGTGGGTTGGTGTTTTTTCAAATGGCTCGTGTTGTTCAGTTATGTGATGAATCCTGGAAAAGTCTGATACGTTGGCGTTAACTTCTTTTTTGATTTCCTCAAGCAAATTTAAAATTCTATGATGTGTTTGAGTCTCGGTGAGTTTTTCAGTTTTAAACTCCTTGTCCAGGATGTCGTAATCCAGGTAAACCCGTGCCACGATGCGGTTATCTTTACTAAAAACCATTGATTCCAGAACATATTCTGATTCATTGAGTTTTTGTTCGATTTCTTCCGGGTAAATATTTTCACCACTGGGTCCCAGTATCAGATTTTTTGACCGCCCCTTAATAAAAAGATAGCCATCTTTATCCACGTAACCCCGATCACCAGTGATGAACCAGCCATCAGGCGAAAAAACTTCAGCGGTTTTTTCCGGATCTTTGTAATATCCCTTCATAACATTGGGCCCTCTTGCATAGATTTCACCGATACCTGATTCTTCTTCCGGATTAACAATTTTAATTTCCACATCAGAGATCACCGGTCCAACGGATTGGAAACGAACATTGTTGATTGTACCAGTTAATAAGGGAGCGGTTTCCGTCAGTCCGTAGCCACAGCCGTAAGGAAAATTTCCTTCAATAAGGAATCTTTCTGTATCTGATCCCAGGGGTGCTCCTCCGATCACCACGTATCTTAGCTTGCCGCCGAAAGTTTTGTATAATTTTTTCCCGGCGATAGCATTCAATTTTTTTCTACCAAAGGAAGTTTTATAAATGGCTCTTGTGATTTTTTTTGAATTTATCTGACCTAATATTTTTTTCTTATAAATTTTTTCTATTATCAAGGGTACTGATATTATGATAGTAGGTTTGACCTTTTCTAAAGCCGGAAGCAGGTTACTGGCAGTTGGCATTTGGGGAAGATAATGTACCGCGCAACCGGTAGCCAGCGGTACCAGAAAGCCAATCGTCCCTTCGATGGTATGGGACAATGGAAGAATAGAAAGCATTCTGTCACCAGGACCAATGCTAATCAATTGTGAAATTGACAACAGGTTAGATACCAGGTTTTTGTGCGTGAGCATAACGCCTTTTGAATGCCCCGTTGTTCCTGAAGTGTAAATAATTACTGCCAGATCATCCTCTTTTACAACTTCTTCTGAAGGGCTAAAAAATTGTTTTGCGGCGTCCCGCAAACGGGTCAGGTCGATAGAACCTCTCGTAATGATTTCATGCACAAAGTCTGTTTTGTAGAAATTGGGTTGAATTTCAAATTTGTTCAAATAAATAATGGTTTTCAAATCACCCAATCCCGGCTCCTCGACTTTTTGTGCTAACTTCTTTGAAATGAAGATCACTTTTGCTCCGGAACTGCGGATAATATGATGGACTTCTGACTCGTGAAAATTTGGCAGAATCGGAACCGCGATTGCGCCCATGGTTGTGATAGCAAGGTAGGCGATCCCCCAGTTGGGGCTATTCTCTCCCAGAATGGCAACTCGGTCACCCTTGGAAATTCCGTTCTTTTTTAGCTCTTCAGAAACTTTCTTCACACGTTGCCCCAATTCAAGATATGTAATCGGGATTTCTCCAACAAATGTGATGCTAGGTTCATTTTGAAATAGATCAACGCTCCTGTTGAGCAAACAGCGCAGGGTTTTATTTTCTAATTCAATCATGGTAATAGCCCTTTTGTTATTTTAGTAGGTAATCGGTAGTTATTTATTGTGTCAATAAATTTTTAGGGAAACTCCGCATCGCTAACTTTTAAATGTCGAACATTCAGACAAAGCATAAACAGGGACATATTCAACATCAGCGTTCTCAAATTTATCGGTACCTAAATAATCTTTGGTCACTAATATTATTTTCTGTGGTCTGTACTTTTTATAGAAGCTAAGTAATCCCCCTGTTATTCCTGGTTTTTTCTCAGTATATTTTACTTCGATGGGAATTACGAAATCTCCACTGTTATAAATAAAATCAACCTCTGCTTTTCCATGCGTACGCCAATAATTTAAATTGAAACCTGAATATTTTTTTAATTCATTATAGACAAAATTTTCAATGATCGCCCCATCATCCCTATAAAACAAACTCTTTGTGTCAATAATATTTTTTAATCCCAAATCATTGATATAAACTTTTGGCATTTTTGATATTTCCTTACGAGGATTTCTAAAATATGGAGAGATATAATCGAACACATAAGTCCCACTTAGTAAATTTAAATAGCGGTCGGTTGTGAGCATATTTAATGCAAGTGTATTGCTTATTTCATTTTTATTTACTAATCCACCTACTTGATTTGACAATAAATATATCAATTTATTAAATTTTTCAACCTTATCAATTTTCAATAGATTAATAATGTCTTTTTCAATGTAGCTATTATAAATTTCTTTTAACTTTAATTCTTTTTTACTAACATTGTTTTCCAGTATTACACGAGGATACCCACCATAAGTAATATATTCCTCAAAAAGCTGTTTCAACCTTGTTTGTTTTATTTGAAAGGATTTTATTGAATGCAGTTCTGGCTCCTTAAACAGCAAAAATTCTTCAAAGCTAAACGGGTAAATCAAAAACACCTGTTTTCTTCCTGTCAGTGTTTCTCGGCTTTTAGCGATCTCTAATGAAGATGAGCCGGAAATGATAATTTTCAAAGGTAGCTGTAAATCATAAATGGCTTTAATAAAATTGCCGGCATCTTCAATTTTTTGAAATTCATCAATAAATAAATATTTTTTCTTTTTTTCAGTTTTAAGATTTAAAAAATCTATTAATAATGCAGTGTTCTGAAAAAAGGTTTGTAAAGATCGTTCATCCAGGTTAAAATAGAATATATCTTTAACGGCTATGTTTTTTTTCTTTAATAAATGTTTGATTACCATGTACATCAAAGTGCTTTTGCCGACCTGCCGTGATCCTGATAAAACTAGTATTTCATCATCATCGAGCCATTTTGAAATATCATCAAAAACAACACGATTCAGAAATGTTGTTTTTTGAAAAAAATCTGTTTCAGTACGCCATCTGTTTTGATTTTGAAAAATGGAATAATCAAGCATGGTAAATCACCGATATTTTACATAGTCAACTATAAAAAATCTCCGAGATATTTACTATTAAACCACTATCAGCTTGTATGGTTCCATTACTTATAAGAATATCCTGCAGTTGAACTATATCCGATCGTTTAGAATTATAAATACCTTTTTTGACAGGATAACGATTGCGATTAGCTGCTATTTTTGATTAATCACAGGTTTATTTCATTTTTCCAAATATCTTTTCTTTGTTTCTCATTCTTATTCTTCCAAAAAGAAATCAAAGTATCATTATCTTTAAAGATATTGAGAATATTCTCATTTCGTAAAATATAATTATATGTATTTCGAGCCAATATCTCTACTTGCCTTGATCTTTCTAATGCTATTTTTTCTTTCTTATTTTCTCCTAGATCTTTGAAAATAAATTTCCAATCATTCATATGTTCCACCGCACAACGTAGATCATATGTTTCATTTAAAACATTTCGAGTGTTTTTAGTAACTTTGACAAACGTTTGACATCGATGTATAAATTTCTTTTTCGTTTTTCCTATGGGAGGAATTACTAATGCTTCAATTGACCTTGTGAATAATTCAGGCTAAAAACAAATCAGATAAAATTAGTTATTTATTTTTCTTCCCAAATTTTAATCAGGTTGATAATTACTTCCACCGCTTTTTTCATGTCCTGAATAGAAATCCATTCCTGCTTAGAGTGAAAATTGTGTCCGCCGGTGAAAATGTTCGGAGTTAATAATCCGTCATAGGAAAGACGCGCCCCGTCTGTTCCGCCGCGGATGAGATTTTTGATGGGCTTGATTCCGCTTCGTTTCACTGCTTCCAGCGCGTATTCCACAACTTTGGGATCTTCATCCAGTTTGTATTTCATATTCCTGTATGATTCTTCAATTTTAAAATCAAATGATGCTTTGGGAAATTCCGCCACAACTTTTTCGGTTAAATCTTTCAAATATGCTTCGTGTTTTTCCAGCCCTTCAACCGTAAAATCACGGATAAGAATTTTTACAGTTGCTTCTTCGATGCCGCCATTAAAAACGTAGGGATGGACATATCCTTCACGTTTCTCGGTTGTTTCAGGGGAAAGCCGGTCTTTGGGAAGTTTATCGACCAGTTTTGCCGCGATTTTAATAGCGTTGACTAGTTTGTTTTTAGCGTATCCCGGATGAACATTAACTCCTTTAAAAGTCACGGTAACGGTGTCAGCGCAAAAGGTTTCATCCTCGATTTCCCCGACTGTTTCGCCGTCGATGGTATAAGCATAATCCGCGCCGAATTTATTCGTTTCAAAATATTTGGTGCCGGCGCCAACTTCTTCGTCCGGTGTGATGGCGACGCGAATTTTGCCGTGTTTAATTTCCGGGTTGTTGACCAGGTGTGTGAGCGCGTCGAATATTTCCGCGATGCCGGCTTTATTATCAGCGCCGAGCAGGGTTGTCCCATCCGAAGTGATAATGTCATTTCCAATTTGCGCCTTCAGAGCCGGGTTCTCTTCGGGTTTAATTATGATAGATTTATCTCCGGGGAGTACAAGTTCGCTTCCTTGATAATTTTCGTGAATAACAGCTTTAACATCCTTCCCTGAAACATCAGGAGAGGTATCCATGTGAGAGATCAATCCTATAACAGGGACAGCTTTATCAGTGTTCGCTTCAAGCGTTCCGGTTACATAGCCATACTTATCAATCTCTACTTCTGTTAAACCAATTTCCTTCAGTTCTTCAACTAAAACTTTTCCCAATATTTTTTGTTTTTCAGTGCTGGGGTAAGTCTCTGATGTTTCGGATGATTGTGTATCATATTTTACATATTTCAAAAACCTGCTTACAACAGTAAAGTTTATCTTTTCGCTCATATCGAACTCCTCGTTTTAGCTTTTCAATTTATCAATAAATTCAGTTGATTCTCTTTTTGAAAGTCCAGCCTCCTCTCCCAGCTTCTGCCAGTCTGGTTGCTCTTCTAATTTTTCCAGAGCTTTTTTTAATACTTCGAATTCAAGTTTTGAAAATGTTTTTGAAAATAAAATATAATCTTCAAAAGCTTCCCAGCTTATCGGTACAGCGGCTTTAGTGATCTCGGCGATAATATCGGCATATACGCGGATTTCATACTGGGCAGTTGGATCAAGACGCAATCTCAAAAAATGCATCAGGTTGTGTAAATCTATTTTCCAATACCATTCAGTATAAAGAGAAACCGGTAAATGAATCCTTGCCAGTTCGCGGGCAAGACCGGACTGCTCCATTTCCTGGTAATCACTCCATGCTTGCTGATTATGTTTCTCAAGAATTTGCAGTACTTTTTTTTGTTTTTCAGGTGGAACAGAATCTTCTGATCTGCCCTGCCGGTTTGTTTGGGATTGCAGCCGGATGACATCTGAATCAGGGATATAAAATTCTTTCACCGCTTCAGAATAGCGCAGGGAATATTCATTTACACTGGCTGTCCGGTGTCTTATCCATTGTCTGGCTACGAAGATCGGTAACTTGCAATGAAACTTGAATTCTACCATTTCAAACGGAGATGTGTGATGATGACGCATCAGATAACGGATCAGCCCCCTGTCCTGGCTGACCTGTTTTGTCCCTTTTCCGTAGGAAACCCTTGCCGCCTGAACAATTGCCTCGTCCGATCCCATGTAATCAATTAAGCGGACAAAACCGTGATTTAGGCAAGGGAATTCCTTACCTAATATTTCATCCATTTGAGGAAGTGTTGTTCTTTTCATAATTCCTGCTTTTTGTGATTGTGGTTAATTTTAAATGTAAAGTTAATATAGAAAAAAGTTAGCAAAGAGTCAAATAAATTTTATTCACTTGCAATTTCGTGAAAAAAATATTAACTTAACTCGAACATGAAATAAAAATAATGAGGGCTATTATGAATCGAAAAAAACTTGCTTTGATATTAGGACTAATTTTGATTATCGCTATAATTTTAGTCATTAGAGATTATTCAAATAATTATCCCCCCGGAGTGAAAGCAGCGCTAAAAAAAGCTGGTGAAAATCGAAACGAACTGGAAAAAGTAATTAAACATTATTCCGAACAAAATGATTCTCTTAAATTGCAAGCCGCTTATTATTTGATTGAAAATATGGAAGGGCACAGTTATGTCATTTACAAACTTTTTGATTCAACCAGGGCAGAAGTGAATATCAACGTGCTTGATTATCCTGACTACAAAAGTTTGATCAACGCCTGGGATGAAGTAGAAAAGGAGCGTGGCGCGCTTGATTTTTCGCGCGATGAGATTGTCAAGGATTTGACAAATATAACCGCGGATTTGCTGATTCACAATATTGATATGGCGTTTCGCGCCTGGCAGGAGAAACCATGGGCTAAGCATCTTTCCTTTGAAAATTTTTGTGAATATGTTCTTCCGTATCGTGGCAGCAATGAGCCTTTGGAAAAATGGCGTCCTCATTTTTGGGAACAATTTGGGGAGCTAAAAACAAAGATGGATAACCCTGAAGATCCCATCGAAGCTGCGCGATTGATTAATGATGAAATTAAATCATGGTTCTCTTTTGACCCCCGGTTTTACCGTCATCCCACTGACCAGGGTTTAAGTGAAATGTTGGACAATAAAATGGGACGCTGTGAGGACATGACAAACCTGGCGATTTTTGCCATGCGTGCCAATGGACTGGCAGTTACCAGCGATTATACACCGCACTGGGCGGACACGGGTAACAACCACGCCTGGAACGCTATTCTTGACCGGGACGGTAAAGTAATCATGTTTATGGGCGGCGAGTCGAATCCCGGCGATTATAAACTTCACAACAGGATGGCAAAAGTTTATCGCAAAACTTTTTCAGTGCAAAAGCAGAATCTGATATTCCGGAAACCTGAATGGGAAAAAGCGCCACAATGGCTTTCACGGAAAAATTATAAAGATGTTACTTCTGATTATACCGACGTCTCTGATGTTAACATTACGCTGGAAAATCCGGTACCCGATAGTGTAAATTACGCTTATCTCTGTGTTTTTAACGCTGGAGAATGGAAGGCAATTCACTGGGGTAAAATTGAAGATGCAAAAGTCACTTTCACTGATATGGGCAGGAACATTGCTTATTTACCAATGTACTATGCAAATGAAGAATTAATTCCGGCTGCTTCGGCTTTGATTCTTGGGAAAAACGGTGAGATACAAAAGTTGGATGCTGATAGTAAAAACAGGACAACAATTAATTTACTTTCCACCACACGAAGAAAATTGGTAAAAAGTACTGACGGAATTGCTAAAGCGTTTTTTGAGAAGGGGAGGAGTTACGAATTATTTTATTGGCAGCATAAATGGGTATCACTTGGTAAAAAGATAGCTGCTGAGAAGGCGTTGATTTTTGAAGATGTGCCGGCTAATGGATTGTATTGGTTAGTGGCAGAAGGTTCCCGGAAAGATGAACGAATTTTTACAATTGAAAATGGCGAACAAATTTGGTGGTGATTTAATAGAAATTAGATTTTGAGCGTCTAATAAATTTGCTAATAAAAAAAGCCTACAAAAATATTCTGTTTTTTGTGGGCTTTTTTAACATTAAAACGATAGATTTGCTCCAGCGAATAAATAGGAAAAGAACTTCACAAAAGGATCAATTATCGCCCATAAAATGGAGACTTTTGTAATAAATCCAATGGCGATGAGAGTAATCAAAACAGTCGGTCCATATCTTAAGTAGGGGACAAGCTGTCTTTCATATTTTTGCGGTACTAATCCCATCAAAATTTTCGAGCCGTCAAGCGGCGGAATCGGCAGGAAATTAAAAAACGCCAATACGATGTTAATTATCATGCCAAAGGCAACCATAAATTGGATAATGCCGGTTAAACCATAGTCAAGATGTCGCAAGCTTTCGATTCCCCAAAAACGGCAAACCAGCCCGAATATAAACGCCAACAATAAATTGGACATGGGACCAGCAAGTGAAACCCAGAGCAAATCGCGTTTGGGATTTTTAAAATAGGCAGGATTCACCGGTACCGGTTTTGCCCAACCGATGTGCGCGATAAACAACATCGCGGTTCCCAATAAATCAAGGTGTACCAGCGGATTAAGCGTTAATCTTCCCATTTGTTTAGCTGTTGGATCACCTAATCGAAATGCTACATAAGCATGGGCAAATTCATGAAACGTGAGCGCGATTAAAATTGGTGGCGCGATAATAATAAATTGAAATAGATTTTCCATGTTTCTTCTTTCACTTTCTGATTACTGCTAATTTTTTGCTGTTTATATCTTTACCGACCCGCATTACCGCGATGTAAACGCCACTGGCGACCAATGCTCCGCTGTCGTCCCTGCCGTCCCAGGGGATTTGATCCGAGAATCTGGCGTGAGTATCAATGGGGTAATGTTTAATGAGTCTCCCATCAGCAGTTTTATCCAGCGGATCCAAATTACCGTAATGGTTTTTTTGAGGAGTTTCAAAATTCGTAACAATTAAGCCGATGGTTATTTCATTAACCGGATCATCCAATAAGTAATAACTGGATGATAATTTACTCATGCTTGATTCAAAATTCAAATCATTACTACTCAGTGTATATCGTCCTTTAAAATTAGCTTCAGGGAAAAGTTCGCCATCAGGATAAAAAGCCTCCGGGTCGCTCCGCTCACCGGTGAAATAATTCCATAATCCGAAATTGGCTAACTCCGCGCTAAAAGAAGTGCCATAATTTACCAACGCGTTCGAGATTGAATTCATGGCATTCTGGTTTGGTATCTGCTCCCAAATTTTCAGAATAATATCAGCGCGATATTTTTTCGCGATCATGTGATTCCAAAGAGAGGCTCCATATTCCAGATTTCCATCGGTGTAAGAAAACGGGTAGTTTATCCGGTTGAAAAAAGATGATAGGTAATTTAAGTAATCATTTACATCTTCGTGGGCAAAATCTTCCATCCAGGTGGAGGACATTTCCATGAAGAATACATCATCGTCCCTGTAGAAATAACCGACCTGTACCGCGTGAAAATACTCGTGAGCTGATGTGACTTTCAGTGCCCCATAAGGAGGTGTCGGAAAACCCAAGAAATCATTCTCCACCTCCATGTAACAGGAATAGACATTGTTTTCACCGGGTACCGGTTCAAGCCAGGTGATACCATAATAAATTGATAAGTTGAGTAAATAAACATCAAATTCTTTGCCCAATCCACCGGAATCAGCAGGAGGCGCTTTATAGCCCAGGCTGTCCATGAGCAAATAATGAATATAATCAAAATATATGCCAGCGGAATCCGCGTAATCAGGGACAGAATTGTGATCATTGTCCGTCGCGTCAATAGCATGATAACCGGAAGTCGTATAATGAATTCGGAACTTGCCGCTCGGACTTAATGTGTTAAAATCTAATTGCGGTCGCTGCAAATGTTTCGCCAGAATTTCCCGGGATGCTGCACTCAACTTGTCCCAATTTCTCTTAACTTCCATCATGATAAAGGTACCGCTTTTTTGAGGAGGATCGCTTTCTTGTTTCCGGTACTTTTCAGGTACTTGTTCCGGTTCAAAAACATTTAGCGCGCTGTATTCCAGATATTGATAATAGCTTATTTCTCCATTCGAGAGACCAGTCGACAATATTTGCTGAGAGAAAACTGAACTGCTTTTTAGTATTAAAAGAATCAGAATACTATAAATCAAAGTTATTTTTTTCAACTGTCATTTTCTCCTGAAGAGTAGGGTGATGGGAATTCCAAAAAAGCCAAATTGTTCTCTGATTTTTTTTTCTAAAAATGACTTATAATTCGATTTAATTAAATTTGGATGATTACAGAAAAAAGCAAACACAGGAGGTGCTGATTTTATTTGAGTGATATATTTAATTTTAATCTCTTTGCCACCAACAGCAGCCGGAGTCGTTTGTTTCATTATTGGTTCTAAATAATTGTTAAGTGTGCTGGTGGAAATTTTTTTTCCTCGCTCGCCATGAATTGATTTCGCGATATCGATGATTTTGAAAATCCGCTGCTTTGTCAGAGCAGAAATAAATAAAATAGGGATATAATTAATGAACGGTATTTCGTCCTTGATGTCTGTTTCAAATTTTTGGGCAGTGTATGTGTCTTTCTCAATTAAATCCCATTTATTTACAGCAATAATAATTCCCTTTTTAAATTTGACTGCTTCATCCAAAACTTTTTTATCCTGGTCGGTGATGCCTTCAACTGCGTCAATCAGGATGACCGCTATATCGCAGCGCTGAATGCTGGAAATAGTTCTGATCGTGCTGAAATATTCGACCGATTCTTTGACTTTTGCTTTTTTCCTTAAACCCGCGGTATCGATAAGCAGGAAATTTTGATCGTGATAACTGAACGGTGTGTCAATGGCATCACGCGTCGTCCCGGGAATATTTGTAACGATCAATTTATCTTTTCCCAGTATCGCGTTCACAAAAGATGATTTACCCACATTTGGTTTTCCAACTACCGCGATTTTAATTTCTGATTCATCATCAGCAGTTTCAGGCGCTTGAACTGGTAAATTGTCTATAACTTTGTCCAGGAAATCGCCAATGTTGCGCCCTCCCAATGCTGATATCGGAACAGGGTCTCCCAAACCCAGTTTGTAAAACTCTGATGTGTCATATTCCCGCTCCTGATTGTCAACTTTATTTACAGCCAAAACAGCCTGCTTTTTCGATTTCTTGATAATATTAGCTACTTCTGAATCAAGGCTTGTAATACCGGATACAACATCTGCAACCAGCACAATCACATCAGCTTCATTTACTGCCTGATGAACCTGGTTATAGACCGCCTGATGAATCAGGTTTTCTGTGTCAGGTAAATATCCACCTGTATCTATTAAAGTAAAATTAAATCCGCTCCATTCAGCATCGGCGTATTTTCGGTCACGGGTAACACCTGGCTGATCGTCAACGATGGCGTCCCTTTTCCGGATGATTCGATTGTATAAAGTTGATTTTCCGACGTTGGGTCTGCCGATTATTGCTACGACTGGTTTTTTCATGATATGCTCTCGATTAAAGAAATGAAATCAGAATCAACTATTTCCACTTTGCTGTTAAGCTTTGTTTCCAGCATTTCCGGTGTCCAGTTATCTAAAAATTTACCTTCAAAATTCAGGCAGTTTGCGGGAAGAATGACATAATCACCATATTCAATTTGTTTTAATTGCGTGTATATATCTTCACCTGTTAGCAGCCCGGTAACAGTGACGCTCTCACCGAAAAAATTATTTTTTATGATAATAGAATTAACTTCAAGATTTTTGATTCTGTTTAAGCGCTTGACGATAATTTCGTCAATTATATTACCGGCTAATTTGCCGGTTACGATGGTTAAGCGGCGCTTGTGAGTTATTCTATGCGGCAGTTGTTGGTTTTGTTCCTTAAATGTATTGATAAAATAGCGGGTCATGCCCACACCATTTTCAACCTGGTGGAATTCCTCGTAGCGTTCTTCCTGTGGCAAATCCATTCCAGCCAAAATATAAAATTCATCAGCCAGATAAATAAAAAAATCTAAAATTCATCAGCCAGATAAATAAAAAAATCGTTATTTTGATTTTTATAATTTTGAGCAATTTCATCAACTTGAGGGATTAATCGGCGGGCAAAATCTGCTGTCACCGGCTTCAGAGGGTATAAATTTTTTCGGTGTTTTGTTAATCCGATTGGTACTATAGCCACTGATTTTAAATACGGGTAAAAAGTTGATAAATCCTGTATTGTTTTTAGCAAGGACTC
>NBLI01000046.1 GCA_002084535.1 Candidatus Zhuqueibacterota bacterium 4572_119 | reverse complement strand
AAAAATCAGTAAAAGTAATTACAAAAATGTAAAAAGGTGGGTTTCAATTTGCAGAAATTTTTGTTGCAATGATTAATTTTTCTAAACCACTTAATTTTGCCAAATCCATTACCCTTACAACAGTGCCGTGGGGGACGTTTTTATCTGCCTTTAATACCAGGGATTTTTCCTCCAGCCGTGGTAAAAGCTCTTTAAAATTTTGCTCCAGCATTTCAATGCTCACTTGTTTATCATTTAGCAGAATATTGCCGCTGGGGCTAATTTCCAGAATAAGTTCGCTAATTTTTTCTGACGCAGATGATTTGGATTCCGGCAGTTCCAGCTTCATCCCTGGCTGCTCCACAAATGTAGATGAAACCATAAAGAAGATGAGCAACAGAAACAAAACATCGATGAGTGAGGTAATGTTTATATTTATTTTTTTTCTTTTCTTTTCAGTAAAATGCATTGCCTGGTTTTCTCAACTTTGGTGTGAATTAAAAAGTGGACAGCTTTCGTAATAACTGTGATGTAAATTTTTCAATATCCATAATCAGGTTTTCAGCCTTATCAGTGAAATAGTTATAAACAACCAATGATGGTATTCCAATGGTCAGTCCAACAACCGTGGTCATAAGCGCTTCGGAAATCCCGCCGGACAACGCCTGTGTTTGTCCAAGCCCCTGTTCAGAGATTACTGTAAAAACCTTGATCATACCAATGACTGTGCCTAATAATCCTAATAAAGGCGCTATTCCTGCAATTGTTTCCATAATAACCAGACCTTTTTGCAACGTGCGAACCTCCTGTCGCCCCTGGTCTGTGATCAGTTCTTTCAAATCATCTTTTGGCAGGTCTTTATTCTCCAAACCTAACTGAACAATATTGGCGAATGCGCCTTTATTCTTATTACAAATCGAAATCGCCAGGTGAATGTCTTCCTGTTTTTCAATGGTTTCAATGACGTTAATAATTTCCGGCACAAGTATCTTTTTTTTTCTCAAAACAATTGAGCGTTCGATAACTATTGTCAACACAATGATAGAACAAATAATAAGAGGAATCATTACGATTCCGCCGCTCTGTAGCATTATCCAAGTTTCTTCCATGTATCCTTTCCGATATATTTTTGCAATCTGATTTCAGTTATTATCTCGAAACAAAATATGAAAAATTTGCCGTAACCTCAAGGTAGTTTTCAGGGAAATCAGCCGGTAACGGCTTAAATGGTGTAGAATTTAGAAGCGCCTGCACGCTTGTTTCTTTCAGTGATTCATGCCCCACATATTTCAACACCTTCAAATCTGTTAATTCTCCATTTGGCATCACCTTAAACCGGATTTGCGTTTGTCCGCTAATCAAGCCCATTTGCGTAAAAGCGGGCGGTGGAAAAATATTTCGCTCTACCTTTTTTTTCATGGCTAACATGTAAGGGGCAAAATCCCAGTCATAAGTATTAAAAGTAAATCCACCCAAATCTTCAGCGCGGAATTTCCTGTTGTTGTAAATCGGCTTGTTCAAATTTTCCTGTCTCGCGCGCTGGCTTTCCGATTGTTGCGAATCCTTCATAAGCTGTTGACGGCTGAACTTCTCGAAACTGTACCCGTTTTCCTTCTGCTCCTGTTTATCATCCTTGCTTGTTTTTTCACCGGAGTAATTATTGTTGGGATATTTTGTGTCGTATGTTACACTCCCCTGGACAGGAAGCTCTTTAACATCCATAATCCCCTCGGAATACGGGTCACCTGTTGGTAAATTTTTATTAGCCTGGTTATCCCGCGCTCTTGAGTTTTTATCTGACACCAATTCAGCATGTTCCGGCGGCTCGCTCCGCGCGTCTTCCGGTGTTTCCACCAGGTCAAACTTAATCCTGTTTTCCTTTGTTCTGTTTTCCGCTATTAAATCATTTTTTTTCAATGGAAAAAGCTGAATCGTACTAATACTTTCATACGACAACAATAAAATCAGATGAATAATTAGCGATACAATAAAAGCGATTTTTAAGCGATGTTTTTGTATTTTTTCCCTCATGGGACATAAATTACGCTATTTTAAATGTAATGTTTTAAAGTTCAAGCCTCATCGAATCGAACCCAATTGACACTTTGCCGGAAAATATTTTTGGTACTTCTGTTTCTATCTCTTGTTCCAAATCATCGTACGGTGGATATAAATGTGTCAAAATTAAATGTCGACATTTTGCACGTGATGCTATTTCTGCGGCTTCTGTTGGTGTTAGGTGACCTTTTATTTTATTTTTATCTGAAAAAGAGCACTCGAGGATCAGAACATCCGCGTTCTTTGCTAACTCGATTATTTCTAAATTATAATCCGTATCGCCCGAGTAAACAACCACGTGATTGCTTTCATCTACAATCCGGTATCCGATGGCACTTTGACCATGCTCCATTGGAAGATAGTGGATTTTATAACCAGAGAATTCCATTGTACCACGCTCGAACTCTTTTATAACCAAGGGAAATCCCGGCTCAACTACCCAATCGCCATAAGCCTGGGATAATATTGCTAAAAAATTCCTAAACCTGGGGGGACCATATAGATTCAACACCTCGCTCCTCTCAAAGTCTGGCGTCGTCCACATCGCCTGTAACAGCGGAATTAGGTCGGCAGTGTGATCTGAATGGAAATGGGTATAGAACACATGCCGCAAATCAGTATAATTCACACCATTTTTCAATAAACGAATCAGGGTGCCGGGACCGCTATCGAATAACAGGGGTTCATTGTCAATTTTTAGTAGAATTCCGGGAGAGCCTCTTTCAAGGGAAGGAATACCGCACCCGGATCCCAATATGGTTACTTCCATCAACTCTTTTTCGTTTCCGCCTTTACCCAACTTAAATATTCTTCAGAGCCACAGATAATTGGCAGCGCTACAATCTCCGGGTTTTCATAACTGTGAAGCTGCTTTATTTCTTTTTCAACCAACGTAAACAATTCTTTTTTTGTTTTAAGCAGCATCAGTACCTCAGATTCCTTGCATATTTCGTTTTTCCAGTAAAAAATTGATTCTACTGAATCCACGATATTGCAGCAAGCTATTAGTTTTTTTTCAACTAACGACTGGCTGATTTGTTCCGCCTCTGCTTTGTTGGCAGTAGTAACTAAAATTAAGACGACATGTACGTTCATTATGTTTTATCTCTTTAGCCTTCTTCCCAGTTTATTTTCTATTGATGCTGGTTTTCCTGCCAATCGGTTCTCTGCTGATTGCCGGTCATCGATGGCGATGTGCGTTATTACTCGACGCGAATATTCACGCATTTTATAATGGCAGGCTTTTATCAATGTAAACACCTCTTCCGGTTCGCCTTCCACCGTCGTGCCCATTGAAGATAGCTGATAATTCAAGCCGCTTTTATCGATGAGATCAATCACTTCTGCGACGTACTTGCTTAAACTCTCGCCCTTATCGAAAGGGGCAATACTGAACTGCGCTAGCATAATTTCCTCGACATTTTTTTTTATTTAAATTTCAGCTTTTTAAATTCTATGCATACAATTTTTTCAAATTTGTTTCCTAACCCGGGAGGGCGCAGTGTTAACAGACGGGAGACAATATTTAAGACACGATTAGTTTATTGCAACCAATTATTTTTTTATGCAGAACAACATTTACCAAGATCGTACAAGGTAGCGCCAATTCCCGGGCAAGCTAATACTCTAATTCCACAGAATTTTCAAGTATATCTGTACATCATTAAATCTATTGAAACACACAGCCTTTCAAATTAGTGGCTTTATTTTCTTTTAATCCACCACAGGGTCCTACTGTTTGGAGGTCGTACATCGACATGATTGTGGAATATATTTCTCGGAAAGGACAATAATCTGATTAGCTTTTTTTGATACCAGAAAAACTTCCCCCTTATAGAGGATGTGATCTGTGAATAACATGGGAAACATTTCTATCATAACAGCGCATCCCCCACAAAGAGAAAAAGTTAAAGAATTAAATGTCAAAACAATAGCCTTGCGAAGCTCAAACGTCTCTAACATTCACTCAAAAACCTGAGAGGGTATATTACCATTGCGGGATTCGTGTCAATATTTCCTTCATCAGCCTAAGGAATGTTTCCTTAATCCTGTTAGCTGTTTCCTGAACTTCGCCATGGTTGAGTTTTTCTTTGCTAATCCCGGTGGCTAAATTTGTGATACATGAAATTCCCATCACGCGCATTTTCATCTGGTTTGCTACAATGACCTCTGGGGTAGTGGACATCGTAACTGAATCAGCGCCAGCGACTTGCGCCATTCTAACCTCTGCTGCTGTTTCATAGGTTGGGCCTTTCGAAGTAAAAAGAATGCCGGATTTTAACTCAATATTCAGCTCACTGCTAACCGCCCTGGCTTTTTCCAAATAAATTTTATCATAAGCCTCGCTCATGTCAATGAATCTCTGGTCCGCAGAAATACTGTTATCTCCAATTAGAGGATTGTCAAACATCCAATTAATTTGATCTGTAATAAGCATCAGGTCGCCGGGCTGAAAATCAGGATTTACGCCACCCGAAGCATTGGTAACCACTAATCTCTTAATTCCAAGTTGCGCCATTAACCGGATTGAATATGTAACGGTTCGGGCAGAATATCCCTCGTATGTATGTACCCTCCCTTTTAGAGCCAAAACCGGGACATTATGAGCCCTGCCAAACACCCATATACCGGCATGGTCAGATACAGTGGAAACCGGGTAATTTGGAATGTCCTTGCAATCAATCACCTCAGAATTGTCCAACTCGTCAGCCAATCCTCCGAGTCCGGAACCAAGAATAATGGCGACCTGGGGAACTTCCTTAATTTTTGGTTTTAAAAATTTAACCGATTGATCAAGCTTTATCTTTTCATCCATTTTTTTTCTTTCCGTTTAAGTCCTGATATATTTGCAAAAACAACAATGATACCTTTAGCTCTTTCAAAAAACTTAAAAAAGCTTTTAGCAATTTGTTATGTCTCGTAATTCCAGTTCCACTGATTTTTGGCGAATACTGGAACCTCATGATTCTAAAAAAAAGCTTCTCACTTAAAATCAGATTCGTTTTTTGGGAAACCTCTGGCACTATTAAACAAATACAGCGCTCCAAATCCTAAAACAACTATACGTGTCGTTCAATGAAAAACAGCTTTTTTTTAATATAATGAGTCGGAAATAAAGCAAGATTTCAAAATCCCAGCCCCAACGCATCCGTCTCAAATTTTTCTCTTACTTATAAAAAACACATTTCTTACGGCTTCAACGTAATCTTGATCAAAGTAGAATTCCTGCTATTGTCGCTGTCATAAATGACGCAATCGCTCCACCAAACATTGCCTTTAGTCCAATTTTAGCCAGGTCAGACTTTCGGGAAGGCGAGACAGCGCTAATACCACCAATCTGTATTCCAATGGAGGAAAAGTTTGCAAATCCACAAAGCGCGTAAGTAGCAATAACTATGGCGCGTTCATTTAAAACTCCATCTTTGATATAGTTTCCAAGCGTGCCATACGCCACAAATTCATTCAAGGATAGCTTAATGCCAAGAAGATTGCCAACCTTATCAGCATATTCCCACGATACTCCCATAACCCAAGCCAATGGCCTTAATATAGATCCAAAAAAAGTCTGCAAAGAGCCTGGGAAGAACCCTGTGTATTCACCGACTGCCGGAGACATTCCCGAAGCAGAATATTTCACATATTCTCCCTTTAGCAGCCTTCCATCAATAAGCAAATCAAGCCAATTTAGTATTACATCAATTACAGCGATCAGCGCGATAAATCCTATCAACATGGCGCCCACATTTACGGCAAGTTTGAGCCCGTCTGTAATACCATTTGCCGCTGCTTCGATTACATTGTCACCGACCTTAATGCTTGGAAGATCCACGTCACCTGCGGTTTCTGAATGCTCTAATTCAGGATAAATGATTTTCCCAATTACTAACGCGGCAGGTGCTGACATCACACTGGCGGCAACAAGATGCCCCGCCGGAACTCCCATTGCGATATACCCGGCAAGTACACCTCCTGCAATTGTTGCAAAACCGCCAACCATTATTGTCAACAGTTCTGATTTTGTCATTTTATCTAAAAAAGGTTTTATCAGCAATGGGGCTTCTGTCTGACCGACAAAAATATTTGCGCTGCAGGAAAGAGTCTCTGCTCCGCTTGTTCCAATTGTCCATCGCATAAATTTACTCATGGCGGAAATCACCTTTTGCATAATCCCCAGGTGATAAAGCACGCTCATGAAACCACCAAAGAAAATAATTGTCGGCAGCACTTTGAAGGCGAACTGGAAACCAAAACCTGGCCATGAGTCGGGAAATGGGAAATTCGTCTCCCAGGGTCCGAAAAATGAATTGTCCGCCAGGTTGGCAAACAAAAATCGCGCACCATAGTCTGACAACTGCAGAAAACCGGCGACTTTGTCGCTGAAGTTTTTAAAAATGATCCTTCCATAAAACCCATGCGAAACGAGATACGAAACACCCCCAACAACAAAAGCAGCTCCGACATACCGCTGAACCAGTTGATTCCATTTGAAGATTGAATTTAAAATCAAGAACAACACTATCAGAAGCAGCATGTACCCCAGCACCGGCGAAACAAAATACAAGCAAGTTCCCAGCGCGATACTAATAAGAACGAAAACAATTGCAGATTTAACTCCCCCACCAAATCTGCTGTCCTCTTTTTGCATAATGTAAGTTACAAGCAATAAACCAAGAACACCCAATCCTACAAAACTCCACACATCCTCCCTCAGTATAATAATGGCGAACAGTAACTGCAAGCCAACTCCCCAAAACACAGATTTTAGTTTAATTCTTTTCTTGTGATAGGACAAGAGCCATGCAAGTCCCAGCAAAACCAGAAGCCCTAATAAACCGATAAGTCTTTGTGCCACAGTTACTTTCTCCCGAATTAATTAATTTTCAAATCATTTTTTGAATTTAATATCATCCAACAAATTCTAAACAGGTGGCTGGTAACAATCCCAACAAACCGGCGCGTAAAATTCTTTTCTCAATTCTATTTTAGGATCGTCTATGGTGATTGGTATGGTGTGTTCTTTATCCCGGTAACGCTGCGAAACTAAAGCAGTCTGTTTTTTGCAGGTTTCACAAACGCCTAAAAGAACGGACACGTTCTCAGCCCTTCCCATTATTTCTACCATCGCGCCAAAGTTTTCTCCAAAACAATCAAGTTGAACACCAGCAATGATAATCTCAACATTTTTCCTGTGTTTATTACAAAAATTAGTTAGGTCGTGGGCGTTAAAAAGTTGCGCGTCATCAATAGCAATCGTATCAACGTCAGGTTCCAATTGAGATTCTATTTCAGCGACCGTGGGTACAGTAATCGCCTTACTTTTAAATCCGACCCGCGAGACTACGTGCCCTTCATGCACGGGATATGCAAAAACCTGAACTTTTTTTCCCATGAGCTTGGCGTCACTGATTCGCTTATAGAGCAGCCACGTTTTTCCGGCTTCCATTGCACCAGCAATAACTTCGAGCATACATTTTCCCCTCTGCTTGATTATGAACAGAAAAATATTGGTTTAATAAATTTATAAAATGGTAATAATATGATGTTTGCTTTGTCACAAACTAACAGATAAAATACAAAAGCTGGGCAATCTGTACAAGAAAAAAAATAAAATTCAATCGCACGCACAAACCGTTATGAAGGTGAGAAATCTCAATTATACTTTGAGTCCATTCATTTGGTACAATATCAATGACCTCTCTCTTTTAGCAGCGCCTGAATTTTTGTCTTTAACAGATCAATCGCAACCAGGTTATATCCTCCTTCCGGCAATATAATATCCGCGTACCTTTTAGTTGGCTCTACGAATTGCAGCTGCATGGGGCGAACAGAGTTTTCGTATTGCTCCAAGATCGAATCCAAACTCCTACCGCGCTCCTGAACATCACGACGGATTCTCCTGATCAGACGGATGTCGTCCGCTGTATCCACGTAAACCTTGATGTCCAAAATATTTCGAATCGCCGGATTATGGAGAATTAAAATCCCTTCCAGTACAATTACTACATTATCGCTAATTGTTTGTGTTTTCTTCTTTCGAGAATGGGTTTTAAAATCATATAAAGGCATCTCAATATCATGCCCTGAAAGCAGTTCAATAAGGTGGTCAAATAAAAGATCATGGTCAAAGGCGTCGGGGTGGTCAAAATTTTGTTTTTTTCTTTCTTCAAAAGAGAGATTCGCCAGCTCTTTGTAATAAGAGTCTTGCTGGATAATTGTAACTTTATCTGATCCGATTTCGTCATAAATTCTCTTTGAAACAAGCGTTTTACCTGATCCGGTTCCCCCGGCGATACCAATTAAAATAATTGATTTCATAATACCTTCATTTTAATTTTTAGAGATAGGTTTTGTCAAAGCTAATGGGCAGCAACTCATTCATTTTAGAAATTTTATACTCGCCGTGCTTGTTAATCATCACGACATCAATGTCCCCGGCTAATTCCCACAATACCTGGCGGCACGCGCCGCAGGGTGATGTAATTTTTTCTGAATCAGAGGCGATAAATATCGTTTTAAACTTGTGTTCACCTTCTGAAATAGCCTTGAATATCGCGACTCTTTCAGCGCAAATTGTCAGGCTGTAGGAACTGACCTCAATATTGACACCACGGTATATCCGGCCATCTTCGGTTATCAGCAGTGATATTTTAAAAGGTAGCGGGATAACCTGAATTATTCACACATTAAGGAATAAAACGCAAAAACTGAGTTTCAAACATCAATCAGATTTAAGAAATTTATATTAATTAAATTATACCACTTTTAATGTTTGTGAACAATTCAGGTTATAAATATATCAAAATATTTATTAAAGGCAACTATTTTCATAAAAAAATCCGGGAAAACAATTCCCGGACCGTCAATTTTTTCCATCCAACAATCAGCCTAATATTGGCAGGTAAAACCAGTATTCTTCCGTCATCTAAAACACGTATATACTGATTTCTAATATCAGCATTTTTAATCGACCGTGAAAAACCCTGTCTTAAAAATGGGCACATTCAGACTTATACTAAAACGGCAAATCGTCATCTGATGGCGCCGGGGGAGAATCAGGGACATCACTAACAGGGGACTCCTGTTGAGGCACAGATGAGGCTGGCACCCCTTCTGTTCGTTCGGACTTTCCGCCAAGCATTGTAAATGTATCTGCCACAATTTCGGTTGTATAACGAGTAATGTTGTCTTTGTCGTTCCATGACCGAGTTTCAAGCCTTCCCTCTAAATAGACCAGGCTGCCTTTTTTGAGATATTCACCAGCAATTTCCGCCAATTTCCTCCAAATGACCACCCGATGCCACTCTGTTTTTTCTTGCTTATCGCCTTGCTGATTTGTCCAAACTAAATTTGTCGCAATACTAATATTGACAACCGCGGCGCCGTTGGCTGTATATTTTAATTCAGGGTCTTTGCCTAAACGCCCTAACAGGATGACCTTGTTTACAGTACCTTTTCCTAAAGCCATTTGATTTCTCCTAACATGTAATTTTTAATAAAATTAATTAACTTATTTTAACAAAAAATATTTCAATTGTCAAGTAAATTTTTTATAAAAATAAAAATAATCTACTTTTTATGCCTGTTCCGGTTTAAAATAGTTGCAGCGTTAAGATAACGATAAAATTTATGTTTTCTTTGCAGCAATTATCAGCTAATCTTCAGAACCTTTGCGCCGCGTATTTTTCTTTCTTTGAGTTCGATTAGCGCCTCATTCGCTTCTTCCAATGAAAACTCCTGCACCTCTGGTTTAATCGGAATATTCGCGGCGAGCTCTAAAAATTCACTTACATCCTGTTTAGCAACATTGGCAACACTTTTAATTTCTTTTTCTAACCACAAATGAACGGGGTAATCAATTTTTAACAAACAATCCTTATCAACTTCCTCCTTACGAATAGCATTAATGACCAGCCTCCCGCCGGGCTTCAGATTTCGCAATGCCTCAACAACCGGCTTCCAGACGGGCGTTGTGTCAATAATACAATTTAATTTTTCAGGGGAATGTTCATTTGTATCGCCAGCCCAGGATGCGCCAAGTTCAAGCGCGAATTCTCGCTCTTTGCTGCTTCTCGCGAAAACATAGACATTGGAGTTGGGATATTTGTGTTTAACCATTTTCAGAACCAGGTGCGCTGACGCGCCGAAACCGGTTAAGCCCAATGTTTGACCATCTTTCAGATTTGTCAACCTGATGGATCGATAACCAATAGCGCCAGCACAAAGCAAAGGCGCTGCTTCTGAATCAGAAAAAATTTCAGGAATTGAAAAAGCAAAGTTTTCTGGTACCGTCATATATTCAGCATAGCCGCCGTGAGCGTCTCTGCCGGTTGCCAAAAATTTATTACATAAATTTTCCTGCCCCCTGACGCAAAACTCACATTCTCCACAAGCTGCAAAAATCCAGGCAACTCCCACCCGGTCGCCTGTTTTCCATTTGTTTGATTGGGCGCCAGCTTTTTCAACTCTTCCCACCACCTGATGCCCAAGAATCACCGGCAATTTTGGTGGCTTTGTTCGTCCTTCGATCTCGTCTAATTCTGTATGGCAAACGCCGCAAGTGGATATTTTTAGCAGCACCTCGCCTTCCCCTGGCTCAGGTATGGGCATATTAATCAGCTTTAGCGGAAATTTGTTTTTTTTTAAGTCGGTTACGTCATTCAGTATCATGGCTTTCATGATATATTTCCTTTTATTAAAAAGCAAAATTAATCAACATAGAGTATTGAGAAAAAAATAATAGATTTCTATTACAATGTCAAGAAGTTTTCTTCCCTAACATCATCCGCTCCCTAATTTTTAAAACAGCAATGGGTGTGAAGTAAATTTTATGCACAAAAATAGATAAAAAAACTGTTGAATTTTAATTTTTAATGCTTTAAGTTTAGCCAAAACATTTATGAGTCCATTCTAAAAACCAGGTATTTAAAGCTTTTTCATAAATTATGGTGCTATAACTTCAATATAAACAGTTTTTGTTTTGATTGGAAAATACCTGGTTTTTGCCTTTTTTAAAGTTGACTCATTTATGAACATTGAGATTGATAAGCCTATATGTTTTTTCATGACCTTTTAATAATTATCATTTGCTTTTATGATAAACTTGAAATTAAACAAGGGAAACCACAATGAATAAATATACAACCAAAACTTTTGTATTGTTTATCTTGATATTTTCTATTTTGTTTCTTGCGGGTTGTACAAGTGAATCAAAAAAAATCCCTGATGAAGTTTTTAAAATTATAACAGAAGTCAAGACAAAATACCACACCGATGATCGCACCTCGATCTTCAACGTTAAAGCCAGAGTTGACGGCGACGATCTGATTATCACTGGAGAAATTTTAGTTCCCGAAGCAAAATCTGAATTAGAATCAAGGCTGCGGAAAGAAACGAATTATCAACTATCAGACAGCCTAACCCTACTTCCTGGCGCTGAAATTGGTGAAAAAAAATACGGAATTATTCGAATCAGCGTTGCGCAGGTCAGAAAGCTTCCAAACATAAATCATGAAATTATTACGCAGGGATTGATGGGGACAAAGGTAAAAATATTGAAGAAAGCCGGGTATTGGTATTTTGTCCAGCTCGAAGACCAATATCTTGGCTGGTTAACAAAAAGTTCGATTTATTCTGGTGACAGTAACTTTCTGGATTATTGGGGTAAAAAAAGTAAATTAATTGTTATTTCCAACTATGGTCAAATCTGGAAAAAGCCATCCAACAAATGCCGGCAGCCCGTTTGTGACGTCGTCAATGGCAATACATTTCTGAATCTTGGATTAAAGGACGGCTGGTATCACGTTGAATTACCTGATAACCGCCGGGGATTTATTAAATCCAACTTGGTTATGGATTTGACCAGATTTCAAAACCAAGCCACTGCCAGCGAAACCAGCTTAATAAACACCGCCCAGGCTTTTCTTGGCATCCCATATTTCTGGGGTGGGAAGTCAACCAAAGGATTTGACTGTTCCGGCTTTACACAGACTGTTTATAAACTAAATGGAATAAAATTACCACGCGACGCCAATATGCAGGTTAAGTGTGGAGAAGCAGTCGAAATCAGTAATTCTTTAGATAATTTAAAACCCGGCGATTTGCTGTTCTTTGGAAAAAACAAGGACAGAATTACGCACGTTGCCATGTATATTGGAAAAAGCAGGTTTATCCATGCCGAAGGCTTGGTACAAATTAATAGCCTCAACCCGGTCGATGAACTGTATAGCGAATACAGGCGAAAAACTTTGCGCGCTGTTCGCCGATTTCTGAAAAATTAGTTTAATAAAAAGTGATAGATACAATAATATTTAATTTGGAGGTTCAATGTTAGAGTATAAAGTAAAAGACCTGAATTTGGTACATACGTGGACAATTGCACGGAGTTCTTCCAACGTAAAACACAATGTATTTACACGGATTACCAAAAACGGAATAACAGGCATTGGAGAAGCTGCCCCGAACGCCCGCTATAACGAGACCACAGAAAGTACAATCGATGTAATTGAAAAAGCCAAGCCTTTGATTGAAAAATTTGATCTCTGGAATTTTGTCGATTTAGGTTATGAAATACAAAACCTATGCGAAGAACAAACCGCCGCAAAATGTTCCATTGATTTGGCAATCATGGACTGGGTGGCAAAAAGCTTACATGTCCCGCTTTATAAATATTATGGGCTTGATAAGTCCAAAGCGCCAATAACATCTTTTAGCATTGGAATAGATACGCCGGACGTGATGCAACAAAAAATCCGGGAAGCTGATGAATATCCTGTTTTAAAAATCAAACTCGGTAAAGATAACGATGAAGAAATCATGACCGCGGTAAGAGCCGTAACTGACAAAGTTTTACGTATAGATGCCAACGAGGGTTGGACAAACAAAGAAGATGCTCTCGAAAAGATAAAATGGTTGGAAAAAATGAATGTAGAGTTTGTCGAACAACCAATGCCCTCGCATATGCTGGATGAAACCCGCTGGTTGAGGGAAAGGGCAAATATTCCGATCATAGCAGACGAAGCGGTAAAAAGCGCCGCCGACATTCCAAAATTAGCTGAAGCTTATGATGGAATTAATATTAAATTAATGAAAAGCGGCGGAATCCAGGAAGCCATGCGTATGATCTGGATGGCGCGTTCTTTGGGAATGAAAATCATGCTTGGCTGCATGGTCGAAAGCAGCTGCGCAATCTCCGCGGCGGCACATATCACCCCTTTAGCGGATTACGCTGACCTGGACGGTAACCTTCTCATTTCCAACGATCCTTTCAGTTCCGTAAAGGTTGTGAAGGGGAAGATGATTTTACCGGACAAAACAGGATTGGGGCTGGAAGGGGAGTTTTAGCCAGAACGAGCAAAATTGTTCAACTCCAAAAGTATGACACATAAAATATGTTAAAAATAGACCGCGATGCTCTAAAGCCTTGTGCCAAAAGCTTAATTATTAAATTAGCACTGCGCTACAAAATAAACTTTCGCTGTCTCTTAACATTACATTCTCGGTTAAATTTTACAAAAACTATTTGAGCCAAAGCATGAAACCCACCTGAAAATTTCCGGTGGGTTTTTTGTTGAGAACAATATTATAAAAGTAACTACAAAATCAGATAATATCAAAAAACTACGAAAATCAAAATACCACTTGACAATATGAATTAAATTTAATATCATAAAGAACATTTAGTTTAAATTGAAATGCTTGTTTATCTTCCAATTGGACTTTACCTCGTTGATGAAAATGGTTATTTTCAATACTGCAATGAAGCGTGCAAGCAGATATTAGGAATCTCCCCGAAAGAAGATGTCACAAAAATAAAAATTGATGATTTATATGTCAACCCAGAAGAACGTCGCTCATTGCTTGAAAAAATGTCAAGCCAAAACGGAAGACTAACCAATCAGATTATAAAATTCAGGCGAGCAGACAACGACGCTATCATCTTTATTGAAGACAATTGCCAGCAACACCAGATCTGTTCAAAATCAGGTGACCAGTGTTTAGTCGGAAGTATTACTGATTTTACTGACATCGTCCGCTATCGCCAGCTTTTTAATCACTTATCCGCAGGTGTTTTTCGAATCAGTAGCAGCCATATTTTGGTAATGGCAAATGAAGCCGTGGCAAAAATTTTTGGCTATAATTCGACGCAAGATATGTTAGAAATTGATGTGACTAAATTATGGAAAAATAAAGCTGATTTTGAAAAATATAATCACCTTTTACATAAACATGGAGAACTTAAAAATTACATCGCTGAAATGGTAAAAAAGGATGGTCAGCAAATATATATTTCATTGAATAGTAAGTTATGGGAAAACGGTGATGGGCGCATTGTTGGCAGCGAGGGTACATTTACAGATTGTACAAATGAGAGAAAATATGTGAAAGCATTTGAAAGGTTTTCTAATGGCTATTATAAAGTAAAACGTGTGAAAAACAAACATATTATTTTCGATTGTAATAATATGTTCGCCAAAATGCATGGGTATAAAAATCGTGATGAAGTAATTGGATTGGACATTGTGGACTTTCATTATGACAAGGAAAAGAGAATTTCTCTTTTTAAGGATTTTGAGAAAGCCGAAAAAGAGAAAAGAACGGTTTTTAACAAAATCAAGCTGCAAGCGAAAAGAAAAGATGGCACCCCTTTTTGGGTTCAACTCGATATTGAATTAATTCCAAACATATTTGGAAAAATTGTCGAACGTGAAGGGATTGTTGTAGATATCAATGAAAGAGTTTTATTACAGGAAAAATTAAAAGCGGAACATCTTCTGGTTGACAAAACAATCAAAGATATGGATCAGTTTGTACACCGATATATCGCCCCGATCATGAATATTGATAGTACTTCTCAAAAATTGATGGAAGTTTTAGAGCGGAGATTTGTCCGCAAATACAATGAGTTGCTCAATGTTAATATTCGGGAACAATATCTGGATGGAATTATTCAAAACATCGACACCTTTATTGAAGCATTAAACCAGAAAGAAAAAGAAATCAAATCTATCAAAAACTTAATTAACAACAGGGACAATCTGGCAAATATTGAAAAAGTCCAGAGCGATCCTGATATTATCGAATTGAGAATGAGAGAAATCATTTTTGATTTATTGGATGATGTAAACTTTTTAATCAATAAATTTGAAACAAATACAGATAGTAAAATGAAATTGCTGCATGACGCGCGAAAAAGAGTTATTGAAGCTTCCGATGTTTTTATTCTGCAGTTACAAAGAAAAGTGTGGGACAACACTCGAATAACCCACAACGTAATTGAGGGTTTGCGGAATTATTTGTTCCGGGGAGAAGAACCAAAATTTGATTTCTCCCATGCTAATCTAATAAATATCATTAAGAACAACATCGATTTATATTATAATATGGCGAAGCAAAAGAAACTATCAATTATTCCACCCAAACAGAATTATGTACCGCTCGAAATTTCAGAAACAAACATCGATCTAATGTTCTCAAATTTATTGTTGAACGCGATAAAATATTCCTACAAAAGGTCTGGGGGATATATCACTATCAAAATTTTTGAGAAAAAAAATGAAATTGAATTGCAAATTGACAATTACGGTGTACCAGTCGAAAAAGACGAATTAGAAAAAATCTTCGAATACGGATATCGAGGGAGAAAATCCTACGATTGGAATCGAACAGGATCAGGAATTGGACTGGCTGATGCTAAAAGAACAGTTAAAAAGCATGGTGGACAAATTTATCTTATGAGTAAACCAGCAGGACAAGTCGACCGGGAAATATTACGTGAGCGATTTCCACCATATATTACCAGCGTACACGTAATTTTACCAAAACGCCAGGAGAAAAAATAATATGGCAAAAATATTATGGATAGAAGACGAAGCAAAGGACAGGCTGCTTGAATATCTTGCTCCGCTTATTCATGATGGTCACATTGTGGATATAGCGGAGGATGCATCCGAGGGCTATTATCGCTTAAAGGAAACACGATATGACGCGATTATATTTGATTTGCTTATCAAAGCCGGCCTGTCTTTCAACATGGATGAAGAATATCCCGGACTTGCTTTATTGCGCAAGATTTTTGTTGAAGAAAAAAACAGTTTGGGATTAAACAAGAATCGAATTATGGTTTTTACTGTTGTGATTAATCAAGCAATTATAAACGAAATAAAAGGCATGGGTATCGATAACATTAAAGTCAAAGAAAGAATGGAGCGGACAAGGCTAAAACTCCTCATTGATGAATTATTAAAAAAATAAAGGGACGGTAATGGCGAAAAGAATACGGGAAATCCTGATAATTGTAATTGCCATCGGATTAGCCTATTTAATAGCTGTTTTTTTGAGCCAAAATGGCACAAATTATTTAAAATCATCTCAAACCTATGCTCAGGTCCTCGCGGAAATTTTAGCAGTTATTTTTATACTTCCCCAAGTAATCATTCAAGTTTCCTTTAGACCGCAACGAGGCGATATTCGGACAATTTTTTTTTCTGGTCTCACTCCCGGCTATTTTTTTATTTATGTACTGATTATTATATTCCTAACCTGCGAAAGCTATCAATTTATTTCTTCAACTCGGTTAAAAAACATTATGGTGCTTACCGCGTACCTGAGCGCCTTTTTTCTAATTTTTCCCTATCTCTATTTTTTAATCAAAGAGCACTCGACGACTGAAAAGCTTTTCAGCGACAAAAAAACGAAAATCATTAAGAAATTGAAAAAGCTGAACAAACGAAAAGATGCTTCACACAGGTCAAAAAGCAATGAGCTAAATGTCAAAGAAAAAGAAATCTTGACTCTGGTTGAAGATTATCTTGAAGACGTATTGAGCTTTAGTGGATATAAAAAAGAATTTTTTTTGTCGGGTATAAAAAACTTAGCAAACGTGATCGAAGCATCTTTTCTTTTTATTAATCCCAAATATGATTATTTATTATTAGAGATAGTCGATCGTTTATTAAAAAACTTAGGATTAAAATTAAATGATGATCAATTAAGAAATGACCTCATTGAAAGAATATCTATAACCACTCATTTTGTCCTTGAAACAGGTATGGACAATCAACGAATTGGATTGTTTGTTTCTGAAACAGTCTCGATGATAGTGCAGTTGACTATCAATAAAAAAAGATTGGGCAACAAACAATTGGTGATCAATTCAATCAAATCAATTGAGAATATAATTAAATTTGGTATGAGGCAAGAGCAACCAATTATTATTGAATATTATCAGTTAGCAACCGCATTAAAAAAATTGGCTATCTTTGCCATAAAAAATGATTTTGAAGACGAAGTCAGAGAAGCTATTTCCATTATGCACGAAATGGCAACCCTATCTTTATCATCAAATTTTCCACTATTTGCCAACCCAACATTAACGATATGTGAAAGCCTAACAGAAATCGGGGATGTCGCGTCACAAAACAGCAATGAAACAATATGTAAACAATGCGTCAACAGGTTGATTTACATTATTAAAGACGTCGCTGAACTAAAAAATGGCATTGATTTAAAATTGTGCATGGGAAATTTACTGGAATTAGTTGCCTTAATCTGGATTAATATGGAATACTTAAAAAGCTGGATTTATGTTCGCTTGAAAAAAATGAAAAAAGAAGACGGAATTAACTATATTAAATATATTAACGCTTCAAGAAAAGCCCTCAAAGAAAAAAGCGCTAAGTCTCAATTTATCTTTGCTGATTTTTTGGAGGACATAATAGATTATGAAAGATTTGGTGGTTGAAAGTTCAAATCACAATTTATTCGCCAAAACAACACTTTTCTTAACAGTCTTAACAACACCCTCCTGATAATGAATCGCCTCCAAAAACACAATATAAATCCCCATCCGGCACACATTGCCTTTATCATTCCTGCCGTCCCAGATAATTGAATTGCTCACACCGACCGTGATATCATCTTTGCCGTCACCGTCAGGTGAAAACGGATTGGGAGAAATATCCATGGCAGTGTTTGCGGGCAACACATCCACAAAAATGCTATTTTTTATCCCCGGCGTCGCGCCACTAACATCAACACTGGATCCCCAATTACTGCTATCATTGGATGATAATTCAAAATTAATCCGCTCCAAAGAAACGCCTCTATCGCCTCCCCAGAAATCAAAATAGTTGACATTGTCGATAATGTTTTTATTGCCATCAAATAAATATATCTCATCATTTTCGTTGTTCAGGCTCTGCCAGCCCGGTATTGTTATTAACATTGCATCTCTGATGTCATAAATATCCAGCAATAAAGAGTCTGCTGACAAAACAAGATATGAGTTTGCCGGGATTTTTAGTTGCGTTTCAGAAATCACTTTTGCCGTTGCTGAATCGCTGTCCGAAATCATCCATCCCTGCAAATCCACAGATAATGTTTGCGGATTGTAAACTTCTATCCACTCTGGTTGTCCTGATTGTGGTGAATACATAATTTCATTTATTGCAAGCGTTTTTGCCGCGAATCCAATGCTCATGGTAGAAAAAAGGGAGTCATTCAAAGGATTGCCATCAGATTCAAAAAAGAGAGTTGACAACAAATTGAAAACTCCAGAATTTGTAGCGAAATAAGCCATGTCAACAAATAAAGAGTCACCCTTTACCAGAGACATTTCGCTCAATGTCCGATCAACTATTTTTTCCTGTTCAGTAAAAACACCATCACCATCAAAATCAATAAATATGTTTAATTGAAAACTATACGCGGTTTGCAACCCATAATTTTTAACCATTGCCTGAAACGTAATTTCATCATCAGGGAACGGATAACACGGTGAATACTTTATTCCTTCCAGTGCCAGATCATAATCCAATCGTTTTACACTGTTTTGAGCACCCGGAGTACCGTTCAAAGTCAAACTGTTTGTCCAATTTTCAGATAAATCCCCACCCAACAAATCAATTTTTTCATCGGAAAAACCCGGATCATTGTTAAGTGAATATTGGTACGCGGCAACGGTGTCTCCAAAACTGGAAATTAAAAAAACAGTTTCCGGTGTCGAGTTGGAAAGCCCGGACGATCCAAAAGTCCCGTTATCAATTGTTAGCACGAGGGCGGAACCAGGAATCAAACTATCATAATAGGTTGAATTGTCAAAATAGCCCTCGTCCAGAATTATCCCATAGCCATTTGGCGGCAGCCTGGTTCCCATGTCAACACCAATGATTTGGTCTGTCCCGGAGCCATCGCTAATTATCCACCCTTCCAGGTCAACCGTGTCGCTCGAGCTTGAGTTGTAAATTTCTATAAATTCATCGTAGTATTCGCTTCCGGCAGGATCAAACATGATTTCGGAAAGTACGATCTGGCTATTGCAATGACTTGTGTAAGTTGTTACAATCAGAACCAGGAAAAAAAGTCGAATGAGAATTGCAGTTTTATAATTCATTATCCAATCTCGCTTTTAACTATAAATTAAGCAGAATTTTAAAATGACAGTAAAACATGCCTTGTTCAAATATAGTAAAATTAACAAATTTGTCAAGACTTTCTTTGTCCGTAAACAATAGTCTTTTTTTACTTATCACGCGAATCATTTTCAACCGGATTTCTTTTGATGTTAACTTAATTGTTTTTGAGATAAATCGGTGCCATACCAGCACAATCTAAAGGGCAAATTTTTATTGACTTTTAGCTAAAAAAAAACTATATTGTTGATTCTTAAAATTAAATGAACAGCACAGTATGTTAGTGATTAAGTGTATAAATAGTTTTATTTTTGTGGAGGTGATTCAATAATGAGTAGAAAGCTGTTAAGCCGTTTTGTATTAATCGTTGCTTTGATATTGCTTGCTATTTGGCAGCTTTACCCAACGTTTAATCTTTCAAAAGTTACAAAGCAGCAGGAAGAAAAAATTGCGCAACTTATGGAGCTCGTTGATATTTCCAGTGAAGAGATTAGTAACGCATTGGTTGAAGAAAATTTAGAAGCTTATATTTTAGGAAAACTGAAAGATAAGAAGAATGAACAGCAAGCTCGCCAGTTGGCTGCTGACATTCAGGAGCTCGACGGAAAAATTTTCAGAACCGAGCGCAAGGCAATAAAAAGAGGTCTTGATCTCCAGGGTGGAACCTACCTTGTCTATGAGGTAAACTTCCCTCACCTTCTGACCAACCTTGCAAAAATTTCCAGTGAAGAGTTTACTGAATTGCTAACCGAAATCGATGTTGAGGCAAAACATCAGAACCTGGATTTTTTCGATGTGCTTCAAACCAAATTTCAGGAAAAAAATCTTCGGTTGAGCCGTTATTTTGGCAGTAAAAACGACGCCGACAGAAAAATCATCGCCGACCTCAGAAAAGAAGCCGAAGCTGCCATCGACAGAAGCCGGGAAGTCCTGGTTAACAGAATCGATCAGTTTGGTGTTTCCGAGCCATCGATCGTAAAACAGGGTCATCGAAGAATAGTTGTGGAATTAGCCGGGGTTCAGGACGTAAACAGGGCAAAAGCCGTCATCGGCAAAACCGCCCAATTGGAATTCAAATTATTAAAAGATCCGGACTACACCAAATCTTTTCTTCTCAAAATTGATGAAATCGTAAAAAAGAGAAGACAGGGAGCCCTTGATTCCTCAACACTGGCAGAGATGATGCTTCCAGATTCAGCGGCAGTGGACTCAGCCGAGGCAAAAGGAAAAATGCGCGATGAAACAGAGGTTAACCTGAATGAACTTTTTGGCGAATTGCCAGGAGGAGCAGCGCCAACCGGAGCTGACACCTCACTATCAGTTGACAGGGACATGTTTGAAGCCAATCCATTTCTTGCCTTACTCGGAAATGTGGGCAACATGGTCGCGGCACCAAAACAAAATATGCGGGCGGTTGATATCATCTTAAACTACCCGGAAGTAAAAAATGTCATCCCCGATGATTGCGAATTTTTATGGGATAGTAAACCTGAACAAGTTGGCGACAAAGAATGGTATTTCCTCTATTTTGTAAAAAAATCCCCTGAACTTACCGGTGAATACATTGAAGATGCACAGGTACAAATTTCCGGTGGCGGATCCGGCAAGCAGATGAGCCGTGCCGGACAAGCCGAAGTTCACCTGAGCCTGAACTCTGAAGGCAGTAAAAAATTCGCCAGAATAACCGGGGCAAATATTGGCAAATTCCTTGCAATCGTACTTGACGACAAGGTTTCCAACGCGCCGCGCATTAAAGAAAAAATCCCATCAGGAAGCGCCAGTATCGATGGAATGGCAAATATTGACGAAGCGAAAGACTTGCAGGTTGTACTAAGAGCAGGCGCGCTTCCGGCTCGACTGGAAATAATCGAAGAAAGAACTGTTGGACCATCGCTTGGCGAAGATTCCATTAAAAAAGGTGAATATTCTGCTGCCATAGGTCTTTTAGTAGTAATTCTATTTATGGTGTTTTACTATAAGCGCTCCGGTATTATTGCGGATTTCGCCCTCATGCTAAACATCGTTTTTGTACTGGCGATTTTAGCCGCCTTCCACGCGACGTTGACATTACCCGGTGTGGCGGGGATCATCCTGACAATTGGTATGGCAGTTGACGCGAATGTACTCATTTTTGAGAGGATTCGTGAGGAGCTAAGGGTTGGCAAAACTACCCGCGTAGCAATCGATTCAGGATATTCAAAAGCTTTCACTACTATTTTTGACGCAAACTTTACCACCTTTTTAACAGCTCTTGTCCTTTACCAGTTTGGTACCGGACCGATTCAGGGATTCGCGGTAACATTAATGATTGGAATTATCGCCAGTATGTTTACAGCGATTATTATTACGAGATTTGTCTTTGATTACTGGACAAGTAAATGGGAAGTAAAGAAATTAAGCATATAGTTATTATTTAAATTTTATATATAAACGGAAAAGTAAAGGAACGCGAAATGCAGTTTATTAAAGATACAGCTATTGACTTCATCGGAAAAAGAAAAATCGCTTTGACAATATCAGGGATTTTGATTTTATTAGGAATTGTTTCTTTGGTACTCAGGGGCGGACCCAATTACGGTATTGACTTCACCGGTGGAACATCTTTGCAAATCAGATTTGAAAACCCGGTTGATGTTGGGACATTACGTAACATTTTATCTGGAATGAATTTAGGCAATACTGAAATAAAAGAATTTAGCGCCCATAACGAATTTCTCGTTAGAATTCAGCAAGTAGAGAGCGCCGAAGACCTCTCTGATGTTGTTGTCCGGGAATTTAAAAATAACTTGCCGGACAATGAACTTGAAATTCGAATGCGCGAAACAGTAGGTCCCAGGATAGGAAACGAATTAAGACGATCCGCAATCTGGTCAGTACTCATTGCCCTCATTTTAATTTTGATATATATTAGTTACCGCTTCGAATTTATGTTTGCCATTGGCGCCGTGGCTGCTCTGTTTCATGATGTAATGATAACCCTGGGGCTTTTTTCTTTTTTGAACCTGGAAATATCACTTGCTGTGGTCGCTTCATTTTTAACAATTATTGGTTATTCGCTCAATGACACTATCGTTGTTTTCGACCGCATCAGGGAAAACATGAAAAT
>NBLI01000045.1 GCA_002084535.1 Candidatus Zhuqueibacterota bacterium 4572_119 | reverse complement strand
AGCCATGGGAATAACCAGTGCTGGCGTTCCAATGGATCCCAGGTCTTTCCAGATTCTGATGATGGATTGGGCGAAATAGGCGATGGTAATTGCCAGAACACCGCTCAATAAAAGTCCCCATCGGGTGTACTTTTTTATGTTTTTGGTAGAATCTTCTTCTTTGAGACGCCATAAGAAATCTCTGCCAAAAGTCATGGCAGCCAAAAATGAATAGCTGTCAATTGTGGACATAATGGTTGCCAATAATCCGGTAAGAAAAAGTCCCAGAAAAACTGGTGGTAACAATTTTTGCGCTAATGACAGATAAGAAGTTACCGGATCGGTTAAATTGGGAAGAATAGCCCTGGCATAAAGCCCTGTGAAAGTTGTCAAAAAATCAAAAAAGATCCAGAAGAGAATGGAAAGAAAAATTCCCCGTTGGGCGACTTTTTCGGATTTGGCAGCAAAGCAACGCTGGTAAAAGCCGGGTTCGATCAATGTTGCCAGGGCGATGAAAAACCAGACAATGATGTATTGAGCGCCCTGACCGCCGTGCCAGACAAGGTGGTTTTCGGGCAAGCTTGATTTAAGAAAATCCATCCCGCCATAGCTAAAATATGCCACAGGCAGCAGAATTATAAAACTGGCAAACATCAAACTAAATTGCACAATGTCGGTGCGGATAACCGAGCGGAATCCGCCAATCATGACATAGCCAGTGGAAACAGCAGTGCCAAAAATAAGCCCCCACAAAAGCGGCAGCCCAAATAGAAATTTGAGCAAGACCGCCAACATTAAAATATAAGCCGCGGGGACTGTCATTACAAAAACAAATGCCGCTCCCAAAATGGACACGGTTTTTCCGTAGGCTTTTTCCAACTGGTGAGGAATAGTATAAAGTTCTATGGAGCGCGCTTTTTTTGCAATGAAAATTCCAAAAAGCAGGGCAGCCACATAGTAAGGGATTCCAAATACTAACCAGTTGGAAATACCGTATTGGTATGAAAATTCACCAACGCCCAAAATCCCGCCATACCAGGTGGAAACAAGCGTGGCGACGAAGGATGGCAAAGTCAACTGCCTGCCTGCCAATAAAAATGAATTGACATCACTTCTTTTTTCTTTTTTCCAGAGTTTGATGCCTATAAAAAGAATGAAAAGAAAATACCCGCAAATAATTAGAATATCAAGAAAATGTAGTTTAGTCATTTGAGCCGTTTTTTATGAATAGCTGTTTTTAATTCGAAAATTAGAATATTACCTCACCTTATTTATAAGCTTGTTTCCAGTCCGACAAAAAAGTTACGCTTCGCTCCTGGCCAAAGAAAATTTTCACCCTCCCAGCTATCGTAATAACCGGCAGTTTCGTAAGTTAAATCGAGCAGGTTATTGAGCCAAACGCTTATCTTTATCCCGCCCAAACCGAATTTGTTACTCATGTGATATGCCAGATGCAGATTGAGCAGAGTGAAGGCGGAAATCGAACGTTTTTCCATTTCATTATTATCAAGGTACTGTTTCCCCACATGCTGTAAAAACAGGTCAGCGTTCAACGAGCCATAGGTATATTTTAGTTTCAAGTTTGCCATGGTACCGGGAAATCCGGCGATGGTCTTGTTATGAAAATCAATTTCTTTATTACCGGTAAAATTCCAGTTCTCATCATACTGGGCTTCATATTGAACAAATTTATCAAAATAATTTTGACTCAAAGCAGCAGCGCCGGACAGTTCCAGATTATTTGATAATTTGATTCCGAATGAGCCCTCGACCCCTCTGTGGATGGTGCGTTCAGCGTTGCCTTTGATGGGGAATCCGTCCTTGTCAACCTGGCTGTAGGGGACAATTTCATTTTTAAAATCCATCCAGTAACCGTTTATTTTTACATTAAGGATTTTCCCGTGATAACCCGCGCCCAACTCAAAATCCAGCAATTGTTCAGACTCGGTTTGAGGATCGCTCCAATTTAGGTAATCGATTTCTCCGCTTTTTGTTTTTACAGTATCAACGTTGGCGAAAAGTGGCGCCACACCCAGATCGTCGGGACCCTGCCAAATATCGAATAAATCATCGTCGGTTGGTTCGCGGTGTGCCAATGAAATGTTTCCAAATATATTTAACTGCTCATTTATATTATAATTGATCCCCATTCTGGGGCTAAAAAAATTATAATCAGTCTCGTAGGCATGGCGGTTTATTCCGCGATACAAACCTTCTTCTTTTTGTTGGAAAGTGTATTTTTGGAATTGCAAATTTACGTCAGCCATCAATGTTAAATTTTTTGTTAGTTGATATAATTCATGGGTGAACAAAGTAATTAATTTCTTATCGCCTAAATACCTGTAATAATTATCTTCAGGAGATGACTGCGGAGGAAGTTGTGCCGCCCATGTTACTTTTCCCCAATGGTCGCTATTGAAAATATATCCATCGATTCCGAAAATGAATTCACCGTTTTTGTGTTCCCATTCCAGGCGTGAAATCGCTCCAGCATGGTTTTTCTTCACCCATTTTTGACGGACGAGGTCGGTTCTTTCAATATATGTTGAGTCTGATAAATAAAAAGGAAGCATTCCAAAATCATATAGTTTTTTATTTTTTTTAAAAGATTCATAATAGCCTTTTCCGTGGATATAATAGATGGAATTATTCCAAACAATATTCGAAGAGACCTGCCAACGGTGATGAAGTTCATAATGGGGCTGGTTGAAATTGTCAACAGCGTTTTTATAATCGATGGGATTGTATCGGTGATTTTTTCTTAATTCACTTTCAGGCGAGGCTTCCCATGAAGCATGAGTTAATTCTGGTCCACCATAGATATTTATAAAAGTACTGGTATTCAAAGTGTACCGGGCAGCGCTTAAAAAATATGACCACATATCGATGGAAGAATTCTCCCGGTAACCATCAGAAGTAATTTTTGTGAAGCGCGCGGAAAGTGCGTACTGATTGTCAATCAAACCCGAGTGCAGATTGAGGGAATATTTTTGCGTATTATAACTTCCCATTCCGGTGGATAATTTTATTTGCCGTGGTAAATTTAGATCGCTGGTCTGAATATTTACGGTTCCACCAAAAGAAGATGCCCCGTAAATTGAGCTGCCCACACCGCGCTGAATTTGAATATCATGAACCGATGACAGAAAATCCGGCATATCTACCCAGTAAACCTGATGATCTTCCGGGTCATTCAACGGGATGCCGTTAATCATCACTGAAACGCGTTTTTGGTCGAAACCCCTGATTTTGAGATAGGTGTAGCCGATGCCATTACCGGCGTCAGAATAACTATAAATACCGGGTACTTCTGAAAGCAGCATAGGAATGTCCTGTGCCCAGTAGCGGTTAATAACTTCCTCGCGGGGTATGTCCACAAAAGCGACAGGCGTTTCCCTTTCTTTTGCCCTCGTTGCCGTAATAACGACCTCTTGACCCGGGAGAATTTTTGGTTTGAGTTCAAAGTCGAGTTTGGATAATGTTGAATTTGACAGGATCGATTTTTTGCTTAATTCATATCCAATGTAGCTGGCGCTGATAATATAATTCCCTTTTGGGATTTGCAGGGTAAAATTGCCATCAGCATCGGAGATAGTTCCAAAGTTGGTATTTTCAATAATGATGTTTGCGCCGGATAAAGGAGTTTGAGCAGCTTTATCGATAATTTTTCCTGAAATTATGTTATCGGCGAAAACAGGGACAGCTTTTAAAATCAAAAGAAAGAAGATGAGAGAAGCGGATAATAATGTTTTCTTTGTAGTTGTCATTTTAAATTCTCCTTCAAAAAATTAAACGATAGGGAAAATAGCAGTGGAATCAGAAAAATGACAACCGGGGCAAAAAAAAACGAATGCCTCAGCTGGAAGCGATTCGTTGAGAATTGGCTTGATATTTCTCCGAATTCCTCCGCTGGTATTATCCAGATCAGGTTCCAGGGTGTGTTCTCAGTCAGCGAGCGGGCTGACACCCCTTCGGATATAGGTAAATATTTTACGCCCCTAAAAGTAATGAGTTCCGGTATGTTTTACATTGGACGAAAAAACGCTTGATTCTTTGAATGAATTTAATTATTTTAAAAACTGGGTAATTTGTGATAAATAACAGGATATAAGTTTTGTAGTTCATCTATAAAATTTTTAAGCTGTCCCAATTAAGTCAAATAAAAATTGGGGATAAGATTCTTTTCAACAAATTTTGCAGGTCGAATTATGTTTTTAAAAAATCCTAAAATCAGGGGATTCAACTATAAACCTCGTTTTTATAATCCCGATGTTGAAGAGGAAGACGAAGGAGGGCGGATTAAATTCAGACGATTAAGAGAGCGGAAACCTGTGCCCAAGCGTTCACCATTGGGAATGCTGATAATCATTGTTATTCTGGCGTTTTTAGTTCGCTATCTGATCACCTTAAATAACGCGGAAAAAGAAAACAGCCCAATGCAGGAAATCAAAATAGAAGTTGTAGAATGATTTTAAAATTTCATCTAATTTGACCACATTCTCAAAATATATTTTGTCAATATAATACTGAAATCTTTTTAAGGCGTCATCCACGATACATTTACAAACGGAATTTTCAAAATTTATCCATATAGCTAAAACTTTGTTATAATGACCCCTGTTAGTAACCTTGTTATTTATCAACTTGGCTTTAGAAGCGCAAGCATAATTAATGCTGTATTTTCGCTATGGATAAAATACCAGTAAAAGAGGAGTCTTCGGCGAATGAAGCGGTTTTTCAATAAGCGATTTAATTTTGATTTTACAGCAATACTCAATAAGCTTCCGGGAAATGCCGTAAAAGCATTTTTTAAATTGAAAAAGTTGGCTGCTTTAGCATATAAGCAAATTAACTCAGGTTTGGGATATTTAAAAAACCTTTTTGTTTCATTTTCACTGCGCAGAAAATTGAGCATAATTATTGGAAGCGTTGTTTTTGTGGTCATTGTAGTGCTTAGTCTTATTTTTCAACAAACTGAAAAGGGTTTGCTGGAATCAAAACTGGAAGAGATATGTAATTTAACAGTTCAATATCTTTCATCATACGACATTAAGGATAATTTATTAATGGAAAAATATGATGAAATAAAACTGTCGGTTCTCTATGTTAAGAGGAAAAATATTACCGGGCTTGATTATGCCTGGGTGGTAAATCGCCGCGGGGAATGCATAGCGCATACTGATATTAAATTAACCGAAGGCGGAAAGAATTTTTTTACCCAGGAAAAGAAAGATTTTTTATTTAATATCAAAGACGTTACGACAACTGAAAATGATACCCACTATGAATATTATTATCCGATTTTTGAAACAAGCAAAGACGAAAACGGTTATGATAAGGATGTTTTCCTCGGTGTCGCCGGTATAGGGTTTTCAAAGGCTGTGGCACTGGCGCCAATTCATGAAGCCAGGAAAATTATCTATACCATTGCGATATTGGTGACAATCGCGTCAATTTTGGGGATCTATTTTTTATCTGACCGGATGGTTCAGCAGATTCATGAAATATCAGAAGGCGCCCGGCAAATTGGACAGGGGAATCTTGATATCAAAATATCGGTTAAATCCAGCGATGAATTAGGACAGTTGGCGCGAGAATTCAATAATATGACCCTGCACCTGAAAGAAAAATTACACATGCAAAAATTTGTTTCTCCGATTACGCGAAAGATGATCAAGCGTTATCTTTTTTCCGACGGAGAACCTGACAGCAGTAAACATCACGAGGTTGCATTGTTGTTTTCAGATGTGAGGGATTTTTCAGGTTTTTCACAGCGCCATGATCCTGAAATTGTTGTAAAAGTTGTGAATATTTATCTCGATTTACAAACAAGAATTATTGAAAAACAGTTTGGCGCGATTGATAAATTTATGGGCGACCAGGTAATGGCAGTTTTTGAAGGCGCCAACAGGGACGTTTATTTAATCAAAGCGGCTGTTGAAATTCAAAAAGCGATAAAAGATTTAAATGGCAGACGACGGCAGAAAAAACAGGAAATCCTTACTGTGGGGATCGGGATCAATATTGGAGACGCGGTTATCGGTAATATCGGCTCAAAGGATCGAATGGATTATACCGTGGTTGGCGATGTGGTGAATTTAGCATCCCGTTTTTGCGATGTGGCTAAACCTGGGCAAATAATCACATCAACTGAATTATACAGAAAACTCCAACCCCAATCCTTGGCGCGAAATCTTGGCTCGATAAAAATAAAGGGCAGGGAGGAACCAGTGGAGATCTGTGAGATTCAGTATTAAAATTTTGGTACGTCAGATTTCAACGTTGCACATGATTTTTTGTGTTTTGGCTGAAACTGGTTGCTCATAGCTGTCTCATCAAATTTCCTGTAAGCATTAAATCAAATTCCTGTTACTTGTTTGTTTTTATGGATCCATTTCATCATTTAATGAGTTAAAATAAAATACATGTTTTTCTTAAAGAATATTATGATTTAATATTAGAGAATTAATTGATTTGATTTTGAAACCAATTAAACATTCATAGATTTGACTCCGGGCATTTAAAGCTATTAACTTGATGAAAAATATTCAATTTATAATTGTTCTGATTTTTGTTATTATTATTCCGGGTGTTGGTTCAAGCCAGAATAATTTTTATAATACCCCACCCAATGCCAGGGCAATCGGTTTTGGAGGATCGACGGTAGCCTTGCAAATGGATCCCGCGGCAACATATTGGAATCCAGCAACCATTTCTTTTCTGACCTCTGATTTTATCCTGATGAATATCAACAGCGAATCCCAATTTAATTTTTCTGGATTTACAAAATTTTATCCACCCAAATTCAGTGCCGGATTTAATGTTTTTCGTCTGGCACAAGGGGCGGAGTCTTACGATCTTGCTTCTGTTGCCTTGGCGAATCGATTTAATTCAGTGTTTTCCTATGGCAGTAACTTTAACCTGGGAAAATTTGAAAATGGTGATTTTTTTTCGAGTTTTGGTTTTGGATTTTTTATTAGGTCATTCCCAAATTTTAGTTCTTCTGAAAATTCCTCAAACCGTTTCTGGAACTGGTTCAGATCCACAGATATGAAAAACAAATTAAGCCTGGGAATTGTATTACATAATATCCCGCTGGTAAATTTAAGAAATAGTCAGGAGCTAAGAACAGGTTTAGCTTTAAAACCGTTTCAATACGGACCCCTTATTCATTTCGCTTACCATTTGAATCGCAAAAATGACAGCTTCCATCTTGGTGGTCAAATTAATTTTATCAACAAAGTTGACCTGATTGCCGGATTTCAGGATTTTGATTTAAATAAAAGCGCGGTTGGTTTAAGCGCTCAAATATTTGATTTTATTTTTGATGTAAGTTACCGATTGCAAACAGAAGCGGTTAATATTTCGATGCAAATTAATTTTAGCGAACCTAAAAAGGATATGGCGCAAAAGTATAGAGGTTCCGGCGCGAAAAAAGTTAAAAACAATGATTACTTTGGTGGATTAAAGGAATATTATAAAGCGCTGGCTTATGATCCCGAAGATGAGAATATTAATTTAATCGTTTCCGCGTTACGGGAAAAAGTTGACAACCGCAGAATGAAAATTGATTCCCTGTTTACACTGGGGCAGAGCTTTGAGGAAAAGGGCTGGTACGTAAATGCTTTTAATACTTACCGTGGTATTTTAAATGTTGATCCCGCCAACAGAAAAACCCGCAAACAAATGAAATCTATTAATTCCAAAGTGAATAAGCACATTGGTGAATTATATGTTCAGGGCGCGGATTATTATAAAAGAAATGAAATGAGCCAGGCGGAAATTGTGTTTCGAAAAATCCTGTCCGTTAATAAATCACACGAAGGCGCGAATTTTTATATCGAAAAAATTGACAGCATTAAATCTTTTACTTTTAGTGAATATTATTTCCGGGGTATTGGATACTTTAAACAGAAAAAACTCAGCCGTGCTTTGCAGGAATTAAACAAAGCTATCGCGCTAAATCCAAATGATAAAAACGCGCTTGACTACAGGAATCAAGTTGAAAGAGAGATAAAAGAAAATAAAGCGAAAATTGCTAGTTTGAAACGGCAGGCAGAAAATTATGAAAGAAGAAGTCTTTTTGTTAAGGCGAACAGTTGTTATCGCCAGATTTTAGATTTGGATAGCGAGAACCAAAACGCCAAAGACAAATTAGTTTATTTGAGAAATTACATTTCCAAAGTTGTGCGTAGTAAATATTATGCCGCAAAAAAATTGTATGATCGGAAGAACTTCCAGGAAGCGATTCGGGCTTTTAATGAAATACTGTCCATTGATCCGAACCATAGATCCTCTCGCAATTATTTAAATAAATCCCGGCGGGGACTCGATGATTTGTTGAGTCAAAAATATGGTCAGGCTCTGGAACAATATAATAAAAAGCAATATGAAGGTTCTCTGGAAAATATAAACTTCATACTTGATCTTGACCCAAATTACGATTTAGCGCTTTCGTTGCAAGCTAAAATATTCTCAAATATTAACCTGGAGAATTTACGTAAAAAAGGGATACAATATTTTCAAAACCAGGATTATGTGAATGCCAAAAAGACTTTTAATCAAATTCTCGAACAAGCACCGGAAAATGGGGAAGCAAAGCAGTATCGTGATTTATGTGAAACAAAATTGAGTGAAAGAATCGAGCAATTGTTTAATGATGGGATGGTTAGTTATTCAGAAGGTGATTATAATACAGCAATCCAGGTTTGGTCAAGAGTTCTGAACATCGACCCCAAACATAGCAGCACACTTGAATATATTCAAAAAGCTACGCAAAGGTTGCGGGCGATTGACAATATAAAAGAAAAATAGATGTTGGTAATAGAACCATTTTGTTGATAAATGATAAGTTAATACCTAACCCGCATTATTCATCATATTTTTAAAGGTAGCGGGATAACCTGAATTATTCACACATTAAGGAATAAAACGCAAAAACTGAGTTTCAAACATCAATCAG
>NBLI01000044.1 GCA_002084535.1 Candidatus Zhuqueibacterota bacterium 4572_119 | reverse complement strand
CCATCGAGGAATATTTGTATCCGGCTCTGGAAGATTTCAAGCTGGATATTATTATTGATAAAGGCGCCAACGCGAGAACGATTCAGCTGAATTTACCAAAATTCACGCTGGTTGGCGCTACAACAAGAGCAGGATTGCTGACTTCACCTTTGCGGGCGCGATTTGGTGTGGTCGCCAGGTTGGATTTCTATTCAGCAGAGGAATTGCGAACAATTATTCGGCGTTCTGCCAAAATATTGGAAATTGAAATTGAAAAAGAAGCGGAATTGGAAATTGCCCGAAGATCCAGGGGAACACCCAGAATCGCCAACCGCTTGTTAAGAAGAATACGTGATTTCGCGCAGGTTAAAGGAACCGGCATTATTGATTTAAAAGTTACGGTTGAGTCTCTTCATCAATTGGAAATAGATGAGAAGGGATTGGATGAAATGGATAAAAAGATTATACAAACTATAATAACAAAGTTTAATGGTGGTCCGGTGGGACTAAATACATTGGCTCTGGCTGTAGGTGAAGAAAGCGGAACATTGGAAGAAGTTTATGAACCATACCTGGTGATGCAGGGATTTTTGAACCGAACATCACGGGGAAGAGTGGCCACGGAAATCGCTTATGAACATTATGGATTGAAAATGAAAACACAGCCTCAGAGAAAACTATTTTAAGGAGTACAAATATATGAAGCTTTCCAATTTAAAATATAATTTACCGGAAGAATTAATTGCTGAATATCCCGCGGAGAAACGAGATCAAAGCAAGCTGATGGTTTTAGATCGTAAAACCGAATCTATTGAAAAGAAAATTTTCGCGGATATTGTTGATTATTTTAAAAAAGGCGATTGCCTTGTGATTAACGAAACACGGGTTTTTCCGGCACGATTAATGGCGACAAAAGACAAGACAGACGCGCAGGTAGAAATTTTTCTCCTTCGCGAATTGGAGCATGGTCTTTGGGAGGTGCTTGTCAAACCGGCAAGAAAAGTCCGTGTTGGAAACCGGTTGACGATAACAAAAGATGTGTATTGCGATGTGATCGATAATACAGTTTCCGGTGGCAGAGTTGTAAGATTTTTTTATGAAGGAAATTTTTTTGATATTGTGGAAAAAATCGGAAAATCTCCGCTTCCGCCTTATATTAAGAGAGAATCAGAGGATTTGGACAAAGACAGGTATCAAACAGTTTACGCGAAGACCAGGGGCGCTGTAGCCGCGCCAACCGCGGGATTACATTTTACACCCAAGATACTCGAGAAAATCAAAAAGAAGGGCGTAAAAATTGTACCGGTGCTTTTGCACCTGGGACTGGGAAGTTTCCGGCAAGTGATGGTTGAAGATTTGAGCCGCCATAAGATGGACTCGGAATATTTTGACATCACTGATAAATCGGTTAATGAAATAAATAATACGATAAAAAGCGGGGGAAGAGTGATTGCAGTGGGGACGAGCAGTGTACGTGTCCTTGAATCAGTTGTCACCACAGAAGGTTTTGTAAAACCACTAAAAGGATGGACTGACAAATTTATTTATCCACCGTATGATTTTAAAATAGTTGATTTATTGATTACAAATTTTCATTTGCCCTGTTCAACTTTAATCATGTTGGCATCGGCTTTTGCCGGGCGTGATTTTATATTCAGAGCGTACCAGGAAGCAATAGACGAAAAATGGCGTTTTTTCAGCTATGGCGATGCTATGTTGATAATATAACACAGGCTGCAAAAATTGAAAGTTACCGCGATAATAACCGGTGGTGGTCAGGGAAACCGCATGCGATCACCAGTGAACAAACAGTTCCTTGAGATAAATAAAAAGCCGATTTTTGCTCATACACTGCTGAAATTCCAACAATGCGCGTCAGTTGATCAGATCGTCGTGGTAGTTCCTGCTAACTGGATTGAACGTGTTTCAACGGAAATTGTTAAAGGGTATGAAATATCAAAAGTAAGCGAGATTGTTCACGGTGGTGCGACACGCACTGAATCTGTATTAAAGGGTCTGCAAAAGCTGGACAGCAATACATCAATCGTGGCGATTCATGATGCAGTCAGACCGCTGGTGCGCGTGGATGATATAAAAAAAGTCATCGCTGCCGGAGAAAAATTTGGCGCGGCGATTTTAGCTGTCAAGGCACAGGACACAGTGAAGCTCGTTGAAAATGGAATTGTGAAATCAACGCCGGATAGAAAACTGCTATGGCAAGTGCAGACACCACAGGTATTTGAAAAAGAGCTGATAATTAAAGCATATCAGAAAGCAGTGGATGAGAAAATTATTGGTACGGATGATTCTTCGTTGGTGGAGCATTTGGGGGGCAAAGTTCATATTGTTGAGGGCAGTTATTCAAATATAAAGATTACAAATCCTGGTGATTTGGAAATGGCTGAATTTTTATTATCTCAAACAAGCGAATATTAAAGCATTTTAAATGTAACCGATCAAACGAATTATAATCATTAAATGAAATCTTGAAACTTCTTTACAGGATAACCAGAATTTGCAGGATTATTCATATTTGATTGTTTTAAAAATTATTAAATCGGTTGATTCAATATTGATCTTTTTACAAAATTCTTTTATATCCTGTAATCCTGTCAAATATTTTTTTCAAAGATATTATAATCAAAAGCTAACCTGTGAACGGTTATTTTTAAATAGATTGGGATTCCGCAAATTAAAAAAATGAGAGTTTATTAAGGTTCATGAGAATTGGTTTTGGATACGATGTTCACCGCCTGACCTCTGGCAGAAAGTTAATTCTCGGAGGTGTGGAAATACCTTTTGAAAAAGGATTGGCTGGTTTTTCAGATGCTGATGTTCTGTGCCACGCCATCGGAGATGCATTGCTGGGTGCTGTTGCCGAAGGAGATATTGGGCGACATTTTCCACCCGGTGATGAAAAATACCGGGATATTTCCAGTTTGATATTATTAAAAAAGATAATGGAAATTATCTCTTCAAAAAAAGTGAAAATTAGCAATATCGACGCGACCATTGTCGCGGAAAAACCAAAAATGCTGCCCTATATAAACGAGATGAGGGATCAAATTTCAGTGAGCCTGGGGATTGAAAAAAACAGAGTTTCGATTAAAGCAACCACGACCGAAGGATTAGGCTTTGCTGGAACAGGTGAAGGAATCGCGGCTTACGCGGTTTGCCTGTTAACATTATCCTGATTTTTTTTCTTCCGGGTTAATTATCATCCACCCTGACAGACAATTTATCTTTAACCAAAGGAATTACTTAACTTATGGAAACGAGAGTAAGATTTGCTCCAAGCCCAACAGGACATTTGCACATTGGAAACGCGCGCACAGCCATTATGAATTGGCTTTTTGCCAGAAATACCGGTGGAAAGTTCATCCTGCGAATAGAGGATACTGATCCTGAAAGATCAGTTGAAGAATATATCGGACAGATAGTTGAAGATCTAAAATGGCTTGGTTTACAATGGGATGAAGGACCGGAAATAGGCGGATCATTCGGACCGTACCGTCAATCTGAAAGGCTTGAAATTTATCAAAAGTATGTCCGAAAATTAATCGATGAAGAAAAAGCATATTATTGTTTTTGTACTCCGGATGAATTAGAGAAAATGAAAAAAGACAGCCATGCCAGGGGAGAGGCGGGCTTCTACAACCGTCATTGCCTTAACCTGAAACCGGGCGAAAAAGAAAAATACCTGGCTGAAGGTCGCAAGCCGGCGGTACGGTTCAAAGTACCTGACAAGACATCAGTCATTGTTAATGATGTTATCAAAGGACAGTTGACTTTTGAGACGGAAAATATCAGCGATTTTGTCATTATGCGAGGTGAAGGAATTCCCACTTATAATTTTGCAGTTGTGGTCGATGATAGTTTGATGAAAATTTCTCATATCATTCGCGGCGATGATCATGTTTCAAATACGCCGAGACAGGTGTTACTATACCAGGCGCTTGGATTTGAAGCGCCCAAATTAGTGCATATCCCGATGATTTTGGGAGCTGATAAATCGCGTTTATCCAAACGTCATGGCGCAACTTCTCTTGACCAATACCGGATCAAAGGCTACCTGCCTGAAGTTTTGATAAATTTTTTGAGCCTGCTTAGCTGGTCGTCTGAAAGCGGTGATGAAATATTGACGATAAAAAGATTAATTGAAGAATTTGATTTTAAACGAATTTCCAAATCAGCCGCCATGTTTGATTTTGACAAATTGAACTGGATGAATGGGCACTATATTCGAAACGCAGATCTGAATAGAATTGTGAATTTGTCAATTCCATATTTACAACAAGCTGGCTACCCGGTTGATGATGTTGAAAAAATCAGGAAAATAATATCACTGGTCAGAGAAAAAATTGATTATCTTTCACAAATACCCGAACATCTGCCTGTGTTTTTTCAGGAAAAGATCAATATTGTAAATGGCGAAGCCAAGACCATGATTCGCCAGGAGAGTTCGCAAAGAGTATTATGGTCATTTACACGCGAATTGGACGGGATCGCCGAACTGGACCAGGAGATATTTAAGAACATTATGAAGGTTGTCCAAAAAGAAACCGGTGTCATGGGCAAGAATTTATGGATGCCATTGCGGATAATTTTAACGGGTCAGCTCCATGGTCCTGACTTGCCAATGACTGCTGAAATTTTAGGCAAGGAGAAATGTAAGGAATTGATTCAGCAAGCGATATACAAATAAAAAACACAAACAATAGCCTCGATTTTTTATAAACGATAATACAAGCCTTATCCAGGAGGATGAGAGAATATGATAAATGAAAAACCAGAACGCACACCAAATTTTATTCGCAACATTATTATTGAAGATTTGAAAAAGGGTAAAAATGACGGTCGCGTTCATACCCGCTTTCCGCCTGAACCCAATGGTTATTTACACATCGGGCACGCCAAGGCAATTTGCATTGTATTTGGATTGGCGCAGGAGTTTAACGGATTATGCAATTTAAGATTTGATGATACAAATCCAGAAAAAGAAGAGGATGAATACGTTCGGTCGATTATCGAGGATGTGAGCTGGCTGGGCTTTGATTGGGAAGACCGGCTATTTTACGCCTCTGATTATTTTGAACAGATGTACGAATACGCGGTTCAACTCATAAAAAAAGGCAAAGCGTATGTATGCGAATTAACTTCCGAAGAGACGCGGGAATATCGTGGCACCTTGACGCAACCGGGTAAAAACAGTCCCTACCGTGATCGGACAGTCGAAGAAAATCTGGATTTGTTTGAGCGAATGCGTGCCGGAGAATTCCCTGATGGTTCCCGCACTTTGCGCGCGAAAATTGATATGGCTCACCCAAATTTGAATATGCGTGATCCTGTCATGTACCGAATTATGCATGCCAGTCACCACCGTACCGGTGATAAGTGGTGTATTTATCCCATGTACGATTGGGCTCATGGACTTGAAGATTCAATCGAAGGAATTACACATTCGATATGTACAGTCGAGTTCGAAGATCACCGTCCTCTTTATGACTGGTTTTTAGAACAGTTGGATATTTTTCATCCCCAACAAATCGAATTTGCCAGGCTAAATCTGAATTATACAGTGATGAGTAAACGGAAACTTTTAGAATTGGTACAAAAAGGATACGTTAGCGGTTGGGATGATCCAAGAATGCCAACGCTGTCAGGATTGAGGCGCAGGGGATTTACACCGGAATCAATTAGAAACTTTGCAGATATGATTGGCGTGGCGAAACGAGATAGTATCGTTGATGTAGCGATGCTTGAGTATTCTGTCAGAGAAGATTTGAATAAGCGGGCTCCGCGCGTCATGTCAGTGCTAAAACCGCTCAAAGTGGTAATTACTAATTATCCTGAAAATCAGGAAGAAGAACTTGACGCGATAAATAATCCGGAAGACCTGAGCCAGGGAACACGAAAAGTACCGTTTTCAAGAGAATTATACATTGAGCAGGATGACTTTCGTGAAGATCCACCAAAAAAATATTTCCGGCTGACGCCGGGCAGGGAAGTCAGGCTTCGTTATGCCTATTTTATAAAATGTACAGACGTGATTAAGGATGAAACAACCGGAGAAATAAAGGAAATCCATTGCACTTATGATCCAGCTACCAAAGGAGGCGATGCACCAGACGGCAGAAAAGTGAAAGCAACTTTGCATTGGGTGTCGGCGGCTCATGCGTTGGATGCCGAAGTCAGGATGTATGACAGGCTGTTTGAAGTACCCGATCCACTGGGAAACAAAAGTGGAGAAGATTTTAAAGCATATATAAATCCAAATTCATTGGAAGTGTTGAAGAATTGCAAATTAGAGCCGGGGCTGAAAGATGCTGATTCCGGCGCCCACTTTCAATTCGAGCGATTGGGATATTTTTGCGTTGACAAAGTAGATTCCAAACCGGGCAATCTTGTTTTTAACAGAACAGTTCCGCTGCGGGATTCATGGGCAAAAATAGAAAAGGCGATGAAAAATAAATCCTGATTGAAAAGCTTTTTTTAATTTATCCAGGAACTCAATGGATTTTGGTACGTATTATTTAAACTATTTTTTGAAAATTCATCCTTTCTCATATTGCATAACTTGCTGAAATATGTAAGCTGACCGGAAATAATGAATTTTCACAAAAAAATTGTTATCGTGGAAATTTTATTGTAAAAAAGGCAAAATATGGCACTCCAGGTTTACAATACTTTGACGAATAAAAAAGAAGAAGTTGTCCCTGTCACTCCCGGGAAAATAACCATGTATCTTTGTGGACCGACAGTGTATGATTATTTCCATATCGGAAATGCCAGACCTTTTATCGTTTACGATATTTTCAGAAGGTATTTGAAATATCGCGGATATGATGTGAAGTTTGTAATGAATGTCACAGATATAGACGATAAAATTATTACAAAGGCAATTAAAGAAGCTGTACCCGCTTCCGAAGTTGCCGGAAAATATACCAATGCTTTTTTTGAAGATTTAGAGAAGTTGGGTGTTGAACCTGCTGATGAATATCCGAAAGCAACTGAAAATATCAATGAAATTATCGCGTTGATTGAAAGATTAATAGATAAAGGACTGGCATATCAGATTGAAGGCGACGTATATTATTCAGTAGCGAAATTTTCCGGTTATGGAAAATTATCCGGTAAAAATATTGAGGAACTCAAATCAGGCGCAAGAATCGAAATTGATGCCAGAAAAAAGAACCCCCTGGATTTTTCATTGTGGAAAGCTGCCAAACCGGGTGAGCCAGCCTGGGACAGCCCCTGGGGAAAAGGGAGACCTGGCTGGCATATTGAGTGTTCAGTGATGTCGATGAAATATTTGGGGGAAACGATTGACATCCACGCGGGCGGGAGCGACCTTGTTTTCCCTCATCATGAAAATGAAATCGCCCAGAGTGAAGGCGCGTCCGGGAAACCATTTGTGAAATATTGGATGCACAACGGGTTTTTGAACATCGAAGGCGAAAAGATGTCAAAGTCCCTGGGCAACTTTTTTACAGCGCGAGACATCATGAAGAAATATCATGCTTCTGTCATCCGTATGTTTTTTCTTCAAAAACATTACAAAAGCCCGGTAAGCTTTAGTGAAGATAGAATCCTTGAATCTCAAAATGCGTTGGAGCGGATTATTACCGCGATGCAGAATATTGATATTGTATTAAAGGACATTGATTTTGAAGATAACGATGATCAGAAAGTTGTGGAACAAATTGCCGGACTTAAATCGGAATTTTTGAAAAATATGGATGATGATTTTAATACTGCTGGCGCTATGTCCAACATTTTTGATCTGGTGAAAGAAGCCAATCATATCCTTTCGAAGACGAGTTTGCTGCGGGAAGATTACATCACTTTAAAAGAAATCAGAGCGATTATCGAGGAGTTTGATTCTTTTCTAGGGATTTTATCATATAAAGAAGAAATGCATACATCAGTGTCAGAGGACTCATTGATCAGTATTTTACTGGACGTCAGGGAGCAGCTCAGAAAGGAAAAACTTTGGAATTTATCGGATGAAATCCGGGACAAACTGGCGAATCTGGGAGTTGAAATCAAAGATTACCCGGACAAAACAATTTGGATGAAAAAAATAAAAAGTTGATATACAAAAATAATTGGTTAAAGCATTGAAATAATAAAAAAAAGTCTTGACTTTTATTGATAAAATTGTATATTATAAAATTTGCATAATAATATTTGCTGCTCAGGATAGAAGCGATTTGTTGGTTAAAATTGCCACCATAGCTCAGTTGGTAGAGCAACTGATTTGTAATCAGTCGGTCGCGGGTTCAACTCCTGCTGGTGGCTCAAATCTTGATAAAGGGAAGGTTCCCGAGTGGCCAAAGGGAACAGACTGTAAATCTGTCGGCTCAGCCTTCGGAGGTTCGAATCCTCCCCTTCCCACAAAATAGTAATTTGATATGGAACCAGGCGGGAGTAGCTCAGTTGGCTAGAGCATCAGCCTTCCAAGCTGAGGGTCGCGGGTTCGAATCCCGTTTCCCGCTCTATCGATGAAACCCCTCATAATAGCTCCCATCCCACTAAAGGGTTAGACGTTTATAGATTCCAAGACATCTGGGAAGCTCTAAAGGTTTGGTGGATGATGGGCATTTGGGTAAGTGATTAAAGGTGTTAAATTTAAAATTTATGAATTTCAAATTTTTTTCTTAACAGGCGCCTGAGAAATGAAGCTATTTATGAGGGGTTTTAAATGCCCAAATATTGAAGATCAGGGCAAATAATAACTAGTGATTCGGTTAGCCCACGTAGCTCAGTCGGTAGAGCACATCCTTGGTAAGGATGAGGTCACCAGTTCAATCCTGGTCGTGGGCTCAAAAATATAAGTTTTTAATTTTCAATTTATGAATTTTGGCGGAGGGAAGAACCATGGCTAAACAAAAATTTGAACGTACAAAGCCGCATGTAAATATAGGTACAATCGGCCATGTTGATCATGGGAAAACAACACTGACAGCAGCGATCACCA